>JAYYFM010000265.1:0-1652 GCA_036158745.1 Thermoplasmatota archaeon | reverse complement strand
GCCTATGTGTACCATCAACCATGGTCCTTCCAAGATGGTGAGGTACGTCTTGAAGCGAACACGTTGCTCGAATCCTACAACATGGGACTGGACGTTCTTTCCCCAGATTTGGTTCATTTTTCCAAAGGACTTCCTGTCAAAACATGGTCGATTGAAGTGGCTGAACGTATTGATGTGAACGATCAACGGGATTTCCTGTTCTTGGATGGCGATTGTGGCCTCTGTCATCGTCTTGCGACGTTCATCGACAAACGGCTTGCTCGGGGCAAGCAGTTGGGTTATCGTCCAATCCTTCATGAGGATGCACAGCGGGTCATCGAAACGCTTCCAGCGAAATTGCGCAATGCAGATTCTGTTTATTTGATCCGAAATGGGAAGCCCTACATTCGTTCAGCTGCAGGAATTCGTTGTGTCTTGTACATGCGTTGGTACTACAAAATGTGGTTCCCAGTGCTTTGGTTGATTCCTTTACCACTTCGCAACATCGGTTATCGTTTGATAGCGAAATACCGTCACAAGTTCTTCAAACGTCCAACTGAATGTTTGTTCCGTGTGGATTGATACGATATCCGTTCGAAATTGAGCGAATCATGGACAATCTTGTCGCGCTTCTTATATGCGAGAGAGCGATGCACCAACTAGAAATCTTCGGATTTCTGGATGGGATGGGAATGAGCAGAGCGTTTCGCGCAGGCGTTGAAAAAAATCGTAGAATCAAAGCACCAACACGACAACGTCGTTGGCAACCACTTCGAGACCTTGCAGGCTTAGAGGCCCGTAGTAAGACCGTTGAGCAAAGCATGGGGCCACTTGTTGATGTCCCAGCCCTCGTTCGAATTGAAGATGAGAAATGGGTTTTCGAGCGAATCGATCAGGACGTCCTCCACCAACTGACACATCGATTGGTCCTTCACGAGGAGGAAGGGACACGAACCATCGGTGCGACCATCAATCTCGCCTCGGCCATGCAGGTAGCGAAATGCATGGCTGAACAGGAACAAAAAATCGTTCTGATTCGTCCGATGTAAAGGACTCAGAATAAGTCCATGATGGCTTGGACAACACCCTCGTTGACGAGGTAGAAGAAGCCACCAATGACGAAACAAGCAAAGTAGACTTGGAACGGTGAAATCTTCATCGATTCTTCCGACTCCTCGTCGAAGTATCGAATCAATCCTGCTGCTTGCTGGATTCCGCTTCCTTCCGACTTCTTTGCCATGTGGACCAATCCATCCGAGTTGCCTTCCCTTTATCAACGCAACGCGCGGTCACTCGGAGGCATCATCGCTCAAATCAACGAACGGAATGTCGTCTTCGATGGTCAGCACCGAACCATGCGCTTCCTCTTCTTCCTCATCGATTGGTATCAACAGGACCGCTTCTCCTCGAGAGAGCGCTCGTTCGACTGCAGGCGTATTATCATCGGCAAGGGCTTGTTGTGCCAAGTCGATTTCAAGACGTGCAAGTTCGATCATGTCGGCCTCAACACCGCCTTTCTTTTCCATACGGTCGATGTGATGCTCAAGCGATGCAATGGCTTCGTTCAACAAACTTCGAGCTCGGGTTTGGTGCGAGCGCCAATTGTCTTCGTTGGCCTTGAGTGAACTGCTGACGGCTTGGAGTGCTTTCTTTGCAGAACCACGGTGTGCGAA
>JAYYFM010000264.1:0-1655 GCA_036158745.1 Thermoplasmatota archaeon | reverse complement strand
CATCGGCTTGAATCATTGCAATCATTGTGGAGTTGGTCAAGTCAACAACCTTGCCAGCGTGAGCGCCAGAGTTGTCGTCCCACAAGAGAAGCGGTTGGTAGGCGCGAACTGAGTAGGTTGTTTCCGTTGTGATCGAATCGTTGAGAGCCAAGGCACCTGATGCGACAAGGGTGTACTCGTAGTTGTAGTTCCCTGGTACGAGGTTAATTTCTGCCCCTTCACAGCCTGTGAACGATGCAAGGACCTTGCCAGAGGTGTCGGTGACGCTCATGGTGCTCGAGAGCATTGTTGCGGTGTTGACACCGTCGATCTTACGCTCACTGGCTCGGTATTCGCAGGTAACATCGGTTGGAAGTGCTTCGTCCGTGTACTCGCCTGAGACGGTGAATGTACCTGAACTTGTGTAGCCTTCTCCACCGGCAAAGGTCACGGTGTTGCCTGCAGCATTGTCGCCCTCAGATGGGTTTTGATGGTTGTTGGCATCACTGAAATCGATGATGGTTTCTCGAGCAGGCTGGAAGATTTGCCAATTAAGCCAAGCTGCCGCTGGTACAACGCCGTCTGTGTATCCACGATCATCAGTAAACTCGTTCGTTTCATGAACGTGTACATCGGACGGTTGTGTACGCATTGCCTCCAGTTCAGGATAATAGTCGTGTGTTAGTCCTTTGATGGTCAACAGTCCACCTGCTTCCCAGAATCCGTTATCGTAGGTGTCGAAGGTCGCAACCGATGCACCTGCTGAGATGACGAGTGCACCGATGATGACACGCTTACCGTGTTCCGGTGTGAATCCAGATCCCCATGCTTTAACGAGGATATTCCGTCCAACAAAATAGATCACAATCCATAACAGCATACCGGTGAGTATCCACGGCACGGCATTGAAGATTTCAGCAATCCATGGTGATCTCGTTCCACATAACAGATCTCCATGTGAATCGAGTTTACAATAATCCGATCTGTTTTTCCCGTACAGTTCGAGGAAGATGTTGATTGAAAAGACAGAGATGAACCACACGTGTGCAAGATAGACAGCACCTGCTGCCGCAAACCATGGGTCTTCAACAGGTCGCTTTTCACGTCCACCGAGGAAGGGTGGAAGAGCAAGAATACCGACTGGAATACCCGTGAGTGCAGCGCCCCACCATGCAGCGTTCCAAGCGAAGACAGGTTGGCCGACAATGTCGCCAATGAATCCGGTTGGCACCGTAAATTGAGGAAGATACTCTCCCCATCGTAGGTATCCGTATGAGAACAATACGTACCAATCAGGGAAAACGAATCCCGCTTGTGCGTATGGGTCAGCAGCGCCGTGCAATGGTGGTGGAATCAACCACGCATAGAACAACAGAACTGCTGCCATGAACGCAAACAGAATGGTATCTCGAAGAACTTCATGAGGCCAGAAACCGTGACCCATGCGGGTACGCTTACGCTTCTCACCAGCCTCCTGAAGCTTGGCTTTTTCATCCATATACGAGGTCGCAACTCGTCCTAAATTTTCCATTAATCCCATTCAAATTCCTCCGATCAATGTGGCTCCGCAATGCCTTGTACCCAGACAATAAACAAGTGAATGATGATCAATGTTGTCACAATCACAGGGAGAATGAAGACGTGGATGAAGTACATCCGTGTTACCGTTCGTGGCG
>JAYYFM010000263.1:0-1665 GCA_036158745.1 Thermoplasmatota archaeon | reverse complement strand
CTCCGTTTGAATCGAGAGCGATGTTTGTTCCCGCCCCAACAGAACCAGAAGAAGCTGCTGTCTGCTTGTCATCAGCAAGGAACGGCGTGCTGTAGGTCAGCGTATACGGCGTCATGGCCGTATTCATTTCAAGCGATAATGTCGATGAGGAAGAGGATAATGTGGTGTAGGTACATGATCCGTCACCAAAGATAGCATTGCTGTTGTAATTGATAGCAATCGAATCCATACAGCCAGAAATCGGATCGCTCATCGGGCTGTAGGTCCACGAAACACCCGCCGTCCAAGGATCAGCATCGCCAGCATCGTAGGCACCTGCACCAAGTTGATGCAAAGGCGAGCCCCATGTCGGACGGAAGTCATCATTCGCAGGGTCGACCAGCATCTCGTGAATCTGAACCTGACGAATCGAACTTACGTTGCTGACAACCACCGGCATGAACTGTTGCGTAATGTTGCCGAGTCCCAACTGGGCCTTGTGATTTCGTCCCCAGCAGGTCAAATCACCGTTGTCCAAAACGGCGCAAGCGTGTCGATAATTCAGGCTGATGGATGCTGCTGTTCGGCCGTTTCCGAAGTTGGCGTACTGTGTTGCTGTCGAGGCGACACGCAATGTGTACGAGGTCGTGCTATTCCCAAATAAGCCCCATACATCCTCTCCCCAACAGGCCATGCTTCCGTTGACCAAATGAGCACATCCAACGTCTTGACCGAGCTCAACGGAGTGAGCAACCATGTCCAACCCAATCACGTACTTCCACGACAGTTCTGCTGCTGATGTTGTGCCCTGTCCAATCTGAAATTCCGTGTTTCTTCCAGCGCACACAACGGAGCCATTGTCCAACGTTATGCAAATGAAATCCTTTGCCATACTCATGGAAGCTATCGTTCTTCCAGTTGGAAGCGTGAGTGCGATAGGCGAAGTTTGAGATGTGGTGTTCCCGAGCCCGAATTGGCCATCCGCGTTTTGACCCCAACAAGCCGCGGAACCGTTGTCCAGTTGGGCACAAAACTCGTTTCTTCCTGCGTGGATACTGAGCGGGGTGCTCGCGCCGTTGAAAGTGACAGTGTGTGGGGTAAGGACGTCATTGCTGGACGAGTTGCCAAGTCCAAGTTGGCCGAAATTGTTCTTCCCCCAACACTTCACACTATGATCGCTGAGAAGAGCGCATGTCGCAGAATTACCGGTGGCCACACTGATGGCAGTGAGGCCTGATCCAACATTGACAGTCGTCGGTTCCCAAACACCATTCGTTGACGTGTTTCCGATACCGAGTTGCCCATCTTCATTGGCACCCCAACACACCAAATCTCCATTGTCAAGCACAGCGCATGCATGGGAATTCGGTGTCCATCCTTCGGCACCTGAATCATCGATACCGAGTGAGGTGATGGTACGTCCAGTGCCTAAGTCGACGTATTGTGGTGCCTCCTCTCGCCCGCTGGTATATCCCAGACCGAGTTGTCCATGATCGTTCCTTCCCCAGCAATAGAGCGAACCATTATCGTAGATGGCGCAAGAAATCTGATTCCGAGCCTCAAACATGTCGTCATACCCTTGAACATAGCCGTTCCAGTTGCTCCAATGCGATCCATTTGGCAAGGGATTTGCGAAGACATCATCCGAGCGATGATCGGCCACAGAGTCAACAGCATTTCGATGCA
>JAYYFM010000262.1:0-1671 GCA_036158745.1 Thermoplasmatota archaeon | reverse complement strand
TGTTCAACAAACTGAATGGCAAGTTCACAACTGTCCCGGGGACCGCCACGAGCGTATCCGGAGAGGTTAACTGGACATCGTGAACCTCGGAGATATTAGCTATGATGTTGGCATTGAGTTCAACGAGATTTCCATTTTCATCAATCATAGAGACTGTCAGCACGGCCATGTAGGTCTCATCAGCACTTGCCTCTGTCGATGGGATGATATTGACTCGAACAGATGACGAGTAGCCCGCAGCGATGATGATGCTCGAGGAGGAATCGAGTTCAAACGAAAGATCATCGTATCCTCCGTCATCCAAGGCTATCGAGAATGTCGTTGGTGCGTTTCCAGTGTTTTCGATGTTCACGAAAGCAGAGAGTTGCTCATACGGCGTGATATCAATCGACTGAGAGGATGGAGTAAGGGAAGCGTTGATGGTTTCACCAACACGGATGTCCATCGTTTGCTCACCAACATACAGGCCGGTATCGAGATCATAATAGCGAATGGTCAAGGGTTGAAGAAGGCCGGACGGAGCAAGTGGATCTGTCTTTACCGTAAGCGTTACCAAACTATAGTGGGCACCGCTGACGGCTGGATAATCTTCAAAATCACTTGCTAAGTTGAGAATCGTGTTATCTGGACCCGTTGTGGTTAGGTTCGCATACCAGCCAACAGGAAGGTTCTCTACAATCTCGAGTCGATAGGAAGACCGATCGTTTCCTGTGTTTCCAAACGTGAACATGAAATCGGTATCGACTCCTACATCCGCATCAAGAGGGCCTGCCTCGGTAATCTCGCCACCGACGACCTTCGGTACAACAATCGAAAGGTTTTGATAGAGAGCCTCTGCATATACATCAGAAGAGATGTGAGTGCTACCAAGCGTTGGCGTGCTTGTAATTGGTATCCTTATGGTACCCGCCAAAGGAAGTTGTTCGTGGCGGCTTTGGATTCCAAGCGAAGCGAGGAACGATTCACCAGGCATGAGTCCATTGGCCTCTCCTGGATGAAGTGAAGCGTTCCAGCGATCAGCTTCGTTAAACCCACCCGATGTGAGCGCTTCGAATGTGATGTTTCCGACCGTGAGGTTGGCACTTATGGTCTCTGCCAAATTCGATGCTGAGACGAGATTGTGACGAACTTGAATCTCTAATGGAACGATGAGGTCAACATCTGTGGTGAAGCTTGGACTCAAAACGTCGCTTTCTGACAAGTCGATCGTGTCGACAGGAAGACCCGGATCAACAGCGATTGCAGGAAGTACCTCCACTTGGCCAGAGTCCGTAGTTGGAATGCTTCCACCGACCTCCTGGGCGATAATGAATACGCTGAGGCTATCACCGGCGGCGTTTTGTTCATCATCTTGCAACGGGAATTGCATTGGAGGAACCTCGATTCGAATAAATCCGGATACTGATTCCCCGACCAATAACTCGCCAGTGTTTTCAATTGAAAGGTTGTAGTTCCAGTTGAGTGCATTGGGCGAAAGGCCCATGGAGAGAGCAAACGAACCGTCTGCGTTCCCAGTGTTTGTTACGTTGAAAGCGATGGTGTCAGTCTGCCCTGGAACTACTTTCGTCGTATCGTTTGTAATGTCGATTGTTGCTTCGTGATACTCACCTGCCATGACGCGGGATGTGTGCGAAAAACTGTATCCACTTCCTGCTGAGGTTATCGAAAATG
>JAYYFM010000261.1:0-1693 GCA_036158745.1 Thermoplasmatota archaeon | reverse complement strand
GTGTCTTGGAGGATTGATGAAACCAAGTGCTGGTTCAGTTAGCCTTGCTGGAAAGAACATGACGCGGTTGAAAGGACAAGAGTTGGTTGAGCTTCGACAAAAGACTGTTTCGTTCATTTTCCAAGAAGGAAATCTCCTTCCTGATTTGAACGCTCGGGACAACGTTGCTCAACCACTACGCCATCAAGGCGTGTCCTCAAAGAAAGCACTCGCACAAGCCGATGCTATGTTGCAACGACTAGGAATGGCACATCGAACACGTGCACTCCCTGCAATGCTCAGTGGTGGAGAGCAACAGCGTGTTGCCATCGCTCGTGCACTCATTACACGCCCTCGATTGATTTTGGCTGATGAACCGACAGGTGCACTTGACCCAGTGACTAGCCGAGAAGTTCTTGCTTTGTTCAAAGATTTGCACGAAAACGATGGTGTATCGTTCCTGATTGTTACGCATTCAAAGGAAGTGGCTTCGTTCGCAAACCGCTCTCTCGAACTTCGAGACGGTCGATTCGTTGCCGAACACGGTGACTCCATCGATGTTGAAGATCTAAGCAAAGATCGAGAACTCATTATCGATGAAACAGGTACCGTCACATTGCCTCCTGATCTCTTGGTTCGCCTCGGTGGAGCGGGACGATACACAGTTGGAAATGTTGCAAGCGGATATCTATCACTGCAAGGCGATTCTGTTGAAGCCATGGGCAAGATGGAACTTGCCCAAGTGTGTCCTGCCTGCAAATATGACTATCTTGATAGCGATGAGCAGGAATGTCCATCTTGCGGCTCAAGTCGGCCCATGGTGGAAGTTGAAGCATGAAGCAACTCGTCTCATTCGTAAGTTATCTCGAGGGTTTCTCAGCTTTGTTTCTGTTTGCAATAGCGATGCCTGTCAAGTACATTGGTGGAGATCCTGAACTGGTATCTCTCGTTGGCGCCATTCATGGTGGACTCTTTGTCGCATTCATCACCTTGCTGTTTGTCGGAGTTGGACGTCAATGGAACATGACGGCATTGATTCACGGATTTATCGCAGCAGTTGTACCTGCAGGGCCATTCCTTTTCGATGGAATGCTCATCAGTGGCGAGTATGACCTTGAGTAAACAACAGATTGAGCATCGAAGTCTGTGGAATGATTATATCCTTCGAAAATAAAACACACGCTAAGACGTGATAATCTTGGATGCAAAAAAAATCTTTCAACCGAAAATATGGTACATCATTTGTGGCGCTATGTCGTTAGCAGCTGGAATTGAAGATATGATCAACGCTGAAACTTGGGCCGAAAGCGCCTGGGGTAAGGACGGCGTGAACGAACAAAGTAAGGCAATGGAGACGCTCTTTGGTCTCTCCATGTGCGGATTTGGGGCGATGGGTCTCGTCTGCGCCTTTGTACTTGATGGAACCACTCAAGCGAAATTTGCAATGGTCAACGCAGTTGTCATCATGGCATTCTTTGTCGCCATGTTCGTTGTCCTACCAGGAACCGGCTACGAAATGCCAGGCGCTGCTTGGTTGGTACCACCATTCATTTTCCTCGGTGGTCTTCTTGCTGCTGGTTACATGCACATGAATGGAACAGAGACAAAAGCAACTGAAGCATAAGTCAAGCAGCCTTGACCCCTTGTGGCCAAAGGACGAGGATGAGTGTCTTCCCACGTGTCTTTGGTGTGTGGGTTGATTCTGGGTCCATCC
>JAYYFM010000260.1:0-1694 GCA_036158745.1 Thermoplasmatota archaeon | reverse complement strand
ACCTCACGTATGTGGGAAGAGAACGTCGTTCGAGAAGACCTTGTTGCAGTTTTGCAAAACGAAGGACATGCTCTTACGGTTCTTGATGAGCCACTCAATCCAGACCCTGGGCACATCTACGGTGCGACTTTTATTCGAATCGATGACCAACGGATTCTCAAATATCGATCGCAACTCGATGCTGGGTTTGAAGCAGTGGCTTCATCCAAAGATGCTCCAGAACCCGACCTTCCAGCACTTCCACCGTTGATTGGACCAGATGGTAATCCGCTCCCACTTCCCGACCTGCCAAGCCCATCTGGAGCACTGGCAGCACTGAAGATGGAAATGGACGAAGATTGAGGCTTGTTGATGGAAGCACTCGCTCAATCAACACGGAACGAAAAGCAACGTGCCTTGATTGGGCTTGTGCTCGTAGCTATTGCACCCACCGTTTCTGTTGTCACAGGTTTTGCACTGAAAGCAGGCATGATTGCAGCCGTTGTGTTTGTCTTCACCAAACTGTGGATGTTCGGTTTGCCTGCCTATTGGTACACCAAGGTCGAAGGAGGTGAGCGCTCCTATTCTCTACCTGAGGATGGGGGCTGGATGGCTTCAACTCTGCTTGGAGTAGGCATGGCTGTTGTGATTGCAATCGCTTATTTTCTTCTCGGAGATTTGGTGTTACGCGATGAAGACCTGTATGAGATTCTTGACCCATTCGGACTTACAGTTCCTTGGAAACTGGCTCTTGGCATTCTCTTCTGGATTTTCATCAATTCGGTCTTGGAAGAGTATGTGTTCCGCTGGTTCATTACCTCAAAACTGGAACAACTGGTAGGAGGGAAGTGGCTTCCTATCCTTCTTTCTGCTGGAATCTTCACGTTGCATCACACCATTGCTTTGGCCTTCTTTATCGATCCACTCGGGAACGCACTGGCCTCCCTCGGCGTATTCATTGGAGGCGTGATTTTCTCATGGATTTACGTCCAATATCGAAGCGTATGGGTTGCTTGGGTCGCTCACGCCATTGCTGACGTTGCCATTTTTGCCATTGCGTGGCACATGATCGTTGGCTTCTGATCACTTGTGCTTCCATTCAGCTTTCTCTCGGTTGAGAAAGGCTTTGACACCGATTTCTTTGTCCTCTGTGTCGAACAAACCTGCGAAGGCTTTGGCTTCGGTCGCCACTCCTTCGGTCAATCCTTCATCGAGAGCAGATCGCATCGTTTCCTTGGCCACACGGAGTGTGTTGCTCGATTTGCTTGCAATCAAATAAGCCATATCCATCGTTCTCTTCTTCAATTCTTCAGCCTCAACAACATGGTTGACAAGACCAATTCGATGTGCTTCATCAGCTGCTATCATTTCTCCAGTGTACACCATCTCCAAGGCTTTCCCATAGCCGAGCAATGAGACAAGTCGTTGGGTGCCACCGTAGCCCGGAATAAGTCCAAGATTAATTTCAGGTGTTCCAAACTTTGATCGTGAACTTGCGATTCGAATATCGCAAGAACAAGCAACTTCGAGACCTCCTCCAAGAGCAAAACCATCGACCATAGCAATGGTTGGCTTACTCATATTCCACAATGCTTCGATGGCATTATCGGTGAATTTGACCGTAATCTCCTCGCTCCCAGCACCAAGGAATTCCGTGATGTCAGCACCAGCAACAAACGCATTTGGTTTTGCTCGCTTTCCTTCGTCGGGAATAA
>JAYYFM010000259.1:0-1703 GCA_036158745.1 Thermoplasmatota archaeon | reverse complement strand
ACTGTTCCGGCGCATGACGCCTAGACCAGCGAGTGCACCAAGCACGAGGATTGCTACGAGCGTGTAGACGAGGAATCCTCCGCCACCGCTTTCAGCTTCTGCCTTGGTTTGGGTTGGGTCATCAGGGTAGGCATCCTGCTTGTTGGGTACACCATCGCCATCTGAATCCTCCCATTCTTGAGGGTCGAGGGGGAAGGCATCGTCTCGATCGTTGTAGCCATCGTTGTCGGAATCGTACTGCTCGAGAGCGCATCCATCATCGTCGGCGATGCTGGTCATGTTGGTTGCAGGACAATCGTCTCTGTTGTCCATCACACCATCCATGTCCGTGTCTCTTTGACTGGATACACAGCCATTCGCATCGAGTGAAGGATCTGGATTGGTCATTGGACAAAGATCGAAGGCATTGTTGATGGTATCACCATCGTCATCGAGTTGACTTGCTCCACAACCATCGGAATCAGGAGCTTCTCCAACAGGTGTTGCAGGACAAATGTCTTGATTGTTGTAGACTCCATCCATGTCGTCATCAAGTTGAGCGGAACTGCAACCGTTTTCATCGACCAAAGCCAATGGTGCGGTTCCAGCACACGTATCGGCTGCGTCCGAAACACCATCGTTGTCACCGTCCTTCTGTGTGTCGGAACAACCGTTGGCATCAACGGTCTCGCCTGCGGGGGTTGAGCCACAAAGATCGTCACTATCAGCAACCATGTCACTGTCTTGGTCACGCTCTTCTGCAGAACATCCGAAGATGTTGGCTGTGCTGCCGGTTGGTGTCGTTGGGCACTGGTCGATGTCATCGGTAATTCCATCACCATCTGTATCCTTCTCGGAATCTGCACATCCCACAGCATCGACGGTTGAACCAAGTGGCGTTGCTACACAATCATCGTATGCATCCTTGACACCATCAAGGTCACCATCGAGTTCCGTGTCTGAACAGCCATTGAAATTGACCGTTTCCCCAGCAGGTGTGTTTGGACATACGTCGAGATTGTTGGTAATTCCATCACCATCATCATCCAGTTGGTTCTCTGAGCATCCTGTTGAATCGACCGCTTGTCCAAACGGGGTGTTTGGGCAAAGATCTGGATTGTTTCCATTGGCGTTGTCTCCATAGCCGTCACCATCAATGTCACTCCATTGGGTGTTGTCGTTCGGGAATCTGTCAGCATCCTTTCCGCCTTGGTTGTCACCATAACCGTCTCCGTCAGCATCCGACCATTGTGAGCCTTCTGTTGGGAACGCGTCTGGGTTGTTCCCTGCTTGGTTGTCACCATAGCCATCGTTGTCCTGATCGGACCATTGTGTCCCATCGTTCGGGAATCGATCACCGTTGTTTCCGTTACGGTTGTCACCGTAACCGTCACCATCGGAATCCGACCATTGCGTTGCGTCGTTCGGGAAAGCATCAGGGTTTGTGCCGTTTGGATTGTCACCAAATCCATCACCGTCTTGATCAGACCATTGTGTCCCATCGTTCGGGAACGCATCGCCGTTGGTTCCAGTCGGATTGTCCCCGTATCCGTCACCGTCAGAATCGAACCATTGGGAGCTGTCGTTCGTCCATAGGTCTGCGTTGTTCCCGGTTGGATTATCGCCGTAACCATCTCCATCCATGTCGCTCCATTGGGTTGAGTCGGTTGGGAAGGCATCCGGGTAGGTTCCGTTCGGGTTGTCACCGTAACCGTCTCCATCTT
>JAYYFM010000258.1:0-1705 GCA_036158745.1 Thermoplasmatota archaeon | reverse complement strand
AAGGCTGGGCTCAACAAGGCGAGTGCAGCCAAGTTGGCTGCAGTCGTAGCCAAGAAGAGTGCCAAATCCGCTGCCAAGAAGACTGCGGCGAAGGCAAAGTCAACCGCAAAGAAGGCCACTTCCAAGGCAAAAGATACGGCCAAGAAAGCCGCTTCGTCCACCAAGAAAGCCGCTTCAAAGGCAACTGCAGCTGGCAAGAAGGTCGCTGAAAAGACCGTGGAGAAAGCCAAGGGCGATCAAAAGGTCAAGTCGGTCAAATCCGATGATGGACGCAAGGGTAAGACCTTGAAGGTTCCACGAAGTGTGAGCGATATGCCATGGTTCCGTAAGAATTGATTCGATTCGAGCGTTACATTGTAAAACCGTCTTGACCGATGGTTGTCTATGCCAAGGAGGAAATACGGTCGCTTGCGAAAGACCGTTGAATTACCTCCCAAGGGCAATTGTTCACGCTGTCGGTCAGGAAAGCATTGTCCAATCGAAGGGCATTCTGGTCAAGATGTGACTCCACATCGTGAATGGACAGGTCCTGATTCCATCGAGAAGCGAAAGCGATCACGTTCGTGAGATGTCAATACCGAACGTTTCGGTTCCACCTTCTTGTTCGATGAGTTTCTCATCGCGTTGTGCTTGCTCCTCGTCCATGGTTTGACGCATGGATTGAGCACGATGGTACACTTCTCGCAAGGTTTGGTCAGAGATGTCGAGATAGACACGGGTCGTTGCGATACTCGTGTGGCCAAGCAGTCGCTGAATGGTCACGAGATCGGCTCCACGTTCGAGCAATCCGGTCGCAAAGTTGTGACGAAGAACGTGCGGCGTAAGTTTTCCTTTCGGTAGATTCGCTTCGAGAGCGAGTTGGTCCATCAGGCGTTGCACACCTCGAGGTTGCAAACGTCGTCCTGCTTGATTGAGCAGGAACGGCAATTCCTCATCACGTATGCGTGAGTCACGAATGGGAAGATAGGCATCGATGCACTTCTTGGTGCGTTCTGTAAACAAGACAATACGGTCTTTGTCACCCTTACCACCGAAGACCTTGGCATGCAATCCTTCGATTTCGATGTCGGAGAGGTTGAGGTTGCACAATTCAGAAACGCGCATACCCGTATCAAGCAAAACGGTAACGACGACAGAAGCGATGGCGTTCTCGGATGTATTCGCTGCTTCAATCACTGAAGTCAGCTCTCGTCGAGTCAGTGTTCTCGGGAGTTTACGACCCGTTCGAGCGCGAACGAGGTGGTCTGGCCATCGATGTCCGAGCCACTTGATCATGTGACGAGCGGCTGCAAGACGCGCGTTGTAGGTTGAGGGACTCAATTCACTCATCGAATGCGTCCAGCGATCGATGCGTCCATTGAGTGGTTCAAGACGTTGAGCGAGCGTTGCAACATTCATCGATTCAAGATCGTGCTCAGAGAGGACATTCTCCCCTGGCAACGTCGTCTCAACAAGGGCACGAAGACCGTTGAGGTAGGTCTTGCGCGTGTTGTCGGATTTGTTCTCCGTACGCAGTTGCTGGTCGTAACAATCCAACCATGGAAGGTTCTGGATGTGAACGAGACGTGGAGGAAGCTGAATGTCCTCGTCTGTAAGACGAAGCTGGCTCGGTCGTCGAGCCTTCGGCTGTGTGTGTTTTCTCTCCATATGGCATCAGCGCCGTGTTTTTCCGCCGAAGCGGAGTGCATCCCGTGTCCTTGCGGAC
>JAYYFM010000257.1:0-1706 GCA_036158745.1 Thermoplasmatota archaeon | reverse complement strand
TTCCCTTTTAAAACAACTCAGGAATTGAGAATTGAAAACACTAGTGGATACACAAAGAAGCCGCCATGATACACATTTTGTTTTTCCTGCTGTTGCTTTGATTCAGAATGAGATCCCTCGCCACCCTGTTCGCGTGTATCAGGGCGATGGTATTGGTGTCTTTACTGCTGAAATTCAGTTCGATAAAGAGCAAGACATCGCTTTTGGATCAACCGTTCTCGAGTGGTTTAGGGTTGGAGGTTTTGATCAACTCATCATCATCGATGGGATTCTCAAGCCAGAAAAGCAAATCCATGGCGAAGGATTGTTCGCTGTCGGAGCAAACGAAGCGGCTCGCAAACGATTGAAGTCACTTGATCTTCAGTCAATACAACGCGGTGTTGTATCCGGCATTACCGGGTTCCTTCTCAGTGAAGGTGATCGACTTAATCTGGACATTACGGCCCTTTTGTCAGAAGCAAGTCCGATGTATCCGGATATTCGTGCAGCAGCTGTTGCCATTGAAGCCATTACAGAGATGACAGGCAAAGAAATCCCACTCTCAAAAATGCTTGAGAATGCCCGTAGTATCGAACAATCCGTTCAAGAAATCATCGAGAGCGCAACTCCGTTGCTGCCTTCACCAGATGAAGAAATCAATGACCCTTCATTCGGTTGATTGCAAGGACTGCATGATATCAATGACGGCTTCAAACGGTGCTAAGGTTGCAATAAATGGGCGTAAGTCAGGTACTCGTGCCGCCAAATGTCCTGCTTCGTTGAGGGCACTGATGAGCCGTTCCATAGTCGGCAATGAGCTCACATTTGCGAAGCGTGGAAGCTCGTCAAAGGCCAGCAGCAAATGATCTCGGGATAACAACGGTGCTGCTTGAGCAATGTGGCGGACAGAGCGCCGTATTTCCCGCTCAGCGTAGAGTTGGTCCGCTTCCGTCCACTCGAGGCCAAACGCTGCCCCACGTTCGATATCTCTGGACGTAGCCAGGCATGTTTCAACAGCCCTTTCCTCTGTCATCCGTGAACAAATTTCCTCGTTCCACAATGGACCAATCCACATTGGCCCACTCGAGTGTTTCAGTTGTTCTGGAGTCGGGTGCGTTGTGAACGAGTACGGCTCGTCTTTTGTTCGAACTCTCCAGCCCATCAATTCTCTATTCCGATCTGCACCTTGCTTGCTTTTTCGTACCAAGACAGACACGCGAACATGATGTCCATCAAAAAGTGCCAAGATTGGTTCAATGGCTCGATCCAGTTGAGCAGCTCTTGTTGCAATGGTCCCGAGGAGGACACGAACAGCATCATCATGGGCATACAAATCGACGATGCCTTTGTGACCATAACGACGCATGCCAGATGATGCAGACGATCCTGTTAGTGCTGCAGTGTCGGTCGCTGTTACCTCAAGGACACCGACTCTTCCCAAGGCCTGAAGTGCCCCATCGATGAACGTAATTGGAGATCCGAATGGGTCGACATCAATCCATTGGAACGAACCTTGAACCATCGCCATTCGAGCATCATAACATTGGAACTTGATTCCATTCTTTTCGATGAATTCAGGTTGTATCTGTTCGTCGTCGACCTGCGAGATATGCTCAATCTCCTCATCAGAGGCCATCGAAGCCAAAGCCCAGTCGAGAGCACCTTTGTCCAAATCATTGGCAGTGATATGGAGACGAGTTTGATGGCCAGTAGCAATCTCGTTTCTC
>JAYYFM010000256.1:0-1721 GCA_036158745.1 Thermoplasmatota archaeon | reverse complement strand
TACTTCCGAGGTATGTTCCAATCGCACCTGTTGGAAAACAAGATCGCAGCTATGGCTGGATTCGCCAACAAACGTGACATCTACGACGAAATGCTTCGTCGAGCAGCAGCCATTGAACGAATGGCAGACCGTGATCTGACCCATTACGATGATGTCTTCGACTTACTCAACATCTACTACAACAGTGGCTGGGAACATTTTGACAGCGCAGTCGATTCATGGGTTGGCGTCAACCACAAGTGAGGAGGGGATGAGCGTTGGAAAGAATGCCGATGTGGCAAATTGCCATTCGTCGGCTTGAGATGCCGGTGAGTCGTTTCATCACCATCTACGTCGGTGGAGCCTTTGCAGGCGGTCTCCTTGCATCCCTTCTCTTGATTTTCGTTACAGGAGGTTTTGCTGAAGGGGCTCTGTTTGCTGGCTTGTCAGGAATTCTCCTCCTGTTCCTCTTACCTATTCTTGCAGCGCTCGGAGCTCTCGCATTCCCTATGCTTGAAGTGAGCCGTTCAGCGAATCTTATCGAACGAGAAATGCACATGTTCATTACGCGAATGGGTATTCTGTCCTTGGGCGAAGTTGGTGCACAATCCATTTTCGATATTCTCAAACAAATGCGGGATTATGGAGAACTTGCGTCCGAAGTTCAACGTATTGAGACCCTTGTCGACAAGTGGCACACCTCCCTTCCGGAGGCTGCTCGAATTGTCGCACAACAAAGCCCAAGTCCACTATGGACGGATTTTCTCGATCGGATGGCGTTTTCAATCGAAGCTGGTCAACCAATCGATGAATTCATGCGTTCCGAACAGGAAACGGTTGCTGAGCAATACAACACACTCTACGACACACGATTGGAAAGTGTCGATACCATGCAAGAAATCTACGTCTCGATGGTGACTGCGGGACTCTTCGGATTGGTCATTGCTGGTATTCATCTCGTTCTTTTCGAAGTTGGCGGCGAAAACGATACGCCAATCGAAGTTGCTTCCCGATTGCGGTTCCTCTTGCTCGCTTCGATGTTGTTCATCATCATCCAAGTTGCCGCCATGATGGCGTTCAGGGCAACGATTCCAAGAGACCTTATCTTTGCCCGAGACGAACTCGACACACCGTTCCGTGTCAATTTCACACGCTCGTTGCTTGCGTCTGGTGCAGTTTCACTTGTTCTCCTCCTCATCACAATCATCGTTGTTATCTCAACCTGGGAAGAGATCAGTTCTCAATGGGATCGATATGGCCTCATCCTTCTCGCTGCCCCGCTCTCACCGATGTTGATTCCAGCATGGATGATTGGACGAGAAGAGGGCAATGTGCAACGTCGGGATGGAGCCTATCCTGACTTCATTCGAGCATTGGGGGGAACTGCTCAGGCTCGAAGTGCAGAACCTTCTGCAACCATCAAAGCGTTGCGTGGAGTCGATTTCGGAATGCTGGATGCTTCCATCGATCGGCTCGAGCGTCGACTTGCGACGCGTATCGATTCCGACCGAGCTTGGGATTACTTCAATGCAGATACGAATTCCGCTGTCATTTCACGCTACACTCGAATTTACATCGAGGGATCACAATCATCCGGTAAGCCTGCCGAAACAGCTGAGATGGTGTCTCGATCGGTAGGAAACCTCCTGTCACTCAGGCGACGTCGAGCTCTCTCAGCGAACACCATGTGGGGTGTTGCTCTTGGTCTTCTCATTGCAAGTGTCACATCCTTGAACGTCACC
>JAYYFM010000255.1:0-1730 GCA_036158745.1 Thermoplasmatota archaeon | reverse complement strand
TGGTTCGATGGTTCCATCGAAGGTGAATTGAATCATCAGTAAGCCATCGCTGTTGGATTTGAGGACACCTGTTCCATCTTGTACACCTCCAAATTGTGTTGCTCCAAAGCGTCGCTTGTTGATCTCAACGTTGGTCTCTCGGACCCTGACCTCGTAACCTGGCGACATCTCAGCACAGCGGATACGTTCCACAGTCTTCGCCTTGGTATTGTACGGAATCTTCACCGCCTTGAGGACAAACGGATCGAGTACTGTTCCCGAACCACTTTGGATTTCTGGCGTCGCTGAAACGTGTTCTGAACGGACACCAACGCGTTCTTTGCGTCGTGTCAAAATCATCGGAACCACGAGGATGAAGGCGAGCAGCAAGAAGATAATCGGGAAGCAAATTGGCTTGAATGGATTCTTGTCCTTTTCTGGTGGTTGCTCGTAGGAGCGGAATGTGTAACAAGTTCCATCCGATTCAATCTTCGGAACCGATGAACGGTTGTACGGATCGCCACCACATTCCAATTCGAACGAATCGTTGAATCCATCACCGTCATCGTCCAAGTCAACCTCAAGCAGACCCATTCGAGTGTTGTTGTTTGGAAGACCATCCAAGTCGTAATCTTCCTCAACCGAGAGATTGAATGTGGTCGAGATCTGTGTTCCCGTCAACAAGTTCGTTGCAGTGACCGTGTACTCGGTCAAGTTCGAAGGAACGAGTGGAACACCGTAGATTGTACCGTTACCGTTTGAGGTTCGTGCCATCGTATCGCCACCGAAGAACAAGCCGTACGGTAGAGCAGGCGAAATCTCCCAGATATCAACGGTCATTCCGGTGATGAGTGGTTGGAGTGAGACGTTGCGCTCGCCTTGCAGCAACTCGAAGTCCCCTGTTCCGTAGGTGACAGACAAGACCTCGTTGAAGTCGCAGATGCCATCACCATCGCTGTCAACTGGTGTATCGAGTTCGTTCTTGGAATCGGTTGGACCACAATCAGCTTCGTCAAGATCTGTCCAACCATCGTTGTCGTCGTCCAAGTCTTCGATCAGTCCAGTCGTCGATTCGCCCACCAATTCGTCAGGCATACCGTCGTCATCGGTATCAAGGTAGGCAGCAGCATCGTTCGGGAAGGCATCTGGACCTGCTTCACAGTAATCGACTGGAAGAGCAGGTGCAATCGGTCCATCGCAGATACCATCGCCATCGGTATCGGCATCCCATGCGTCGGTTCCAGTGTTGTTGGCATCGATGTAGGCGCTTGTGTTGGTCTCAACTGTGTTGTTCAGACCATCACCATCAATGTCATCGTCAATTGCATTGCAGACGAAGTCGCCATCGAGATCGGCTGGAACGTCGGAGCCGTCCAATGGGTCGGAGAGACAGTCGCCCTCAATCAAGTCGGTGTAGCCATCGCCATCGTCATCAAGGTCTTCGATCAAACCACGACGTGGATCTGCATCCTCAGGCAATTCG
The DNA here is from genome assembly GCA_036158745.1 of Thermoplasmatota archaeon. Classification (GTDB taxonomy): domain Archaea; phylum Thermoplasmatota; class Poseidoniia; order Poseidoniales; family Poseidoniaceae; genus MGIIa-L2. The sequence goes on along the minus strand of JAYYFM010000255.1, from coordinate 268 downwards.
TTCGGTAGACCGTCAAGGTCCGTATCCTCCAAGACGCCGATTTGAACAACGAATTCATCGTTGAACAGACTGCCGTTGGCATAGATGGTGAAGTTTGTCAAGTCCATCAGTTCGGTCGGTGTTCCCCAAATCGTACCGTTCTCAGCACCGAAGAACAGGCCTTCTGGCAAGTCTGGTTCGATTTCAAACGTTGAACCACTGATGATCAATTCAGGCTCAAGTGCAACCATCTCCGAGTTGTTCAAGAGGTACAACGGCCCGAGTGACA
>JAYYFM010000254.1:0-1738 GCA_036158745.1 Thermoplasmatota archaeon | reverse complement strand
TTCGTCAATTCGGAGAGGTAGAACGAGTCGTTCTGTTGGCAAATCCAAGTTGCAATCTCTCGAGCGAATGCCCCGAGCTGTGGAATTTCCTTTTCATGTGCAGATTTGGAACTCTCCCAAGAAGTAGAAAGGTTCTCCATATAACCATAGATGAATGCTCGAAACTTGGCTTTATTTTTGTTCGTTAAGGCTTCCATGTAACGGTCTTGGATATTGTCAATGAGTTCGTTTCCTTTCTGCATCAGTGCTGTGTATTCAGAATGATCGATATTGCGTGCGACTTGAATCCAATGCTTCATTCCGAGCAGGACATGCTCGGTGGAAACTCCATCCTCTGAGATGGATGGTGGCCATGAGAAATCGAGGACCGTCGCTTGACCAGAAATTGGAAGTGGATTGTTTTCGTTGTATGCCGGAGTTGAACACCGCATCGTTGAAATGACGATATCGGCTTCCACAGATGTCTCGTTCAATTTGTCGTAAGAAATCATTGTACATTGCTCTGCTTTTGAAGGATTACGTTTGGCAGATTCGGACGGGTTCCTTGAGACCACGACTATGTTGGTTTGGCCTAGGTCTTGAAGTGTTTCAACGGCTTTGAGACCCATGTCTCCAAATCCCAAGACGACGGATTGTACATCTCCCTTTTCCGATAGAATTTCCTCGAGCGAGTTTGTAGCCAGATTGAGCATCGATTCGGTGGAACTCGTATAGCCTAGTTCCTTGCGAATGATACGAGTTGCTGATATAATGTGTTCAAAGAACGCAAGATTGAATGTACCGATGAGATTGTTTTCTTTGTGAATGTTGATCGAAGAACGGAGTTGCGACATCACCTGCAGTTCACCGATAATGAAGGAATCCAATCCGCTGCAGATCTTCACCAGATGTCTCCACGCATCTGAACCAGTCATGGTTTCGAATGGAATTTCATCGAGGTTGGTCATCTTTGAGATTCCGACTGCAAGGGTTGTTGAATCTACATCGAACCCGACATAGAGGACTCTGTTGCAGGTTGAAAATTCAAAAACTTCAGCGTCGACTGATTTGCTTAATTCTTGGATGAATACTACCCTTTCCTGTAAACTCATTCCTTCTGTCGTGAGTTGCTTTGCAACATCGATGTTGTTCGAATTGAATTTGAGTGACAGTAGGCAAATTTTGCCATGCATTTTGTCCTCGTCTACATGGTTGGCATCGGTGCGTATGCCTGTAGCAAGCGCTTCCAATTGTACCAAAAAATCGGACATACGTACGTCAGCCTCAACTCGACCACTGGTCAAGACTATACAACAATTTGTCAACGGTTCTAAAGAGCGTCACGTCTCTCTCCCTCGCCGTGTAGAGTATGCACACAACTCACATCGAGTGAATCGCATGGCCGAGTGTTGCTAGAACTCCCTCATGTGTCATTTCCGTCATGGTCGGATGAGCGTGGATGGTGTGTGCAATGTCTTCGAGTAGGGCCCCCATCTCAATCGCAAGGGTCCATTCTCCAACAAGCTCACTGATGTGTGTTCCAACACCTTGGATACCAAGAATTCGGTGATCGTCTTCCCGGGCTGTGACACGAATGAATCCTGCAGTTTTCTCAGCCTCTTGCGTCAATGCACGACCGTTTGCAGCGAGTGGGAATTTACCGGTAATAACCGGATGTCCAGCAGCCTTTGCCTCATCCGGTGAAAGACCAACGGAGACTACTTCAGGTTCTGTGAAGACGATAGCAGGAACTGCTGCA
>JAYYFM010000253.1:0-1738 GCA_036158745.1 Thermoplasmatota archaeon | reverse complement strand
CCACGTTCCATTTCGTACCCTAGATCTAGCGCATCAGCACCAATCCATTCTGCTAAGTGGAACATTCCTGCTTGATCGATTGCTTCCTGTGTACCATCAGGTCCGAGATAGACTGAGAGCGCATAGTCACCAGGATAGTTGACGCCAGCCATATCGAGATTGAGATAATTGCTGACAGTGACTCCCTCAGGCAGATCATTCGCAAAAGAGCGAGAGCCCCACAATCCTTCCTCTTCGGAAGACCAGAGGCAGAAGACCATGGTCCTTCGAGCATCAAATTCTGCAAGGACACTTGCTGTTGTCAAAACCATGCTCGATCCTGCCGCATTGTCGTAGGCTCCATGCCGTGTACCGTAACCAGGAATCCCAATTTCAGCACCTGGTGTGTAAGCCACTGGTGGAGCGATGTCGAAGTGTGCTCCAAAAATTAACCATTCATCTGGGTATACGGAGCCGTCCTTGTATCCGCATATATTTACAGCCCACGCAGTATTCCATTGGAATCGGTGTACCTCGACTCTGTCGAGGCCATATCCTTGCATGACGCCTTCAAAATACGTGATGGCGTGTTCGTACGAAGGATTCGCATTTCCAATCCAACGATCGAGATAGCCAACAGCACCGTCTGGGCCACAGGTAGCACATGGTGTATCATCGGCAATGAAATCGACCCACTCGTACACATCTCGGCCATTGACCCATCCGTCGCTTGCTCCAACACCATTTTCCTCATTCAAATCTGCTCGGAACGGCCGACTTGTTTCCATGACCAAAGGAATGGCATCGCCTCCTGTCGAATTTCCTGGAACAAGCCAAGGCCATTCTCCACCAGTATCCTGATTGTCAACGGCTTGAACCGCCGAGCCTTGACTCGGGTCGTTCAACCACGCCATCCAAGATTGATCTGGTTCACGAATCGGCCAATTAACGCGGCCGATATCGCCCAAGAAGAAGACAATCTCTTCGTTACGGGGCGGCAAAAGAATGTTCATGCTAACCTTGTCGCCTGATTTCATATCAAGAACGGTTCCATTTTGTGCACGCATCGAACCAGGATCTTGAATGAAGTATGGGACGAAAACAGCGAGGTCGTTGCTCGCTTGCAGCGTGATGGTTTGCCACATACCGGCTTGCAAGGCATCCGAATTCGAAACAGAAAGTGAACCAGCATCAAGTGTCTCGACTTCGTTTTCACCGAAGCATCCCGAGAGTGGAGCGAGGATCATCAAAACCATGAGTCCAACAGCCTGAATGGGGAGGCGCATGGACTTCTCCACTTGCAACTCATGTTTGAATTCAGTGGTCTTTGGCGCATTTCAATCCCTCGCCAAGGATTAAATGACGATGATTGGCCCGTCAATCATGGCTACTGTCCGCACGGACCAGAAGCAACGAGTCCTCATGAGGGCCGTTCCTCACTCCTTCTCAAAAGCCATTGCTGCTTATTTCGGTTCAGGGCCAACCGATATCGCATTGGCAAAAACCCAACACGCAGCCTACGTGCAAGCGCTTTTGGACATCGGTCTAGAAGTCACCATCCTTCCAGCAGACAACAACCATCCTGATTGTATCTTTGTCGAAGATCAAGCCATTGTCATCGATGGACATGTTCTGCTACCCGTCCCTGGCCACCCATCCCGTGTCGCTGAGCAACCTCCTATCGCCGATTTCCTCTCTCGCCAACTGAACGGATTCCAAGTCTGTGGTATGTTTGGTGATGCTCGAATGGACGGCGGGG
>JAYYFM010000252.1:0-1752 GCA_036158745.1 Thermoplasmatota archaeon | reverse complement strand
AAAGGGGAGCCGAAGTTGCAATGGAACCATTAAGAACGGTAGCCTTCCATGTTGAATCCCTTGGTGTGGTGCGACGATGATTCAAGACTTTGATTTGACAGCGCGATGGTCCACACTGCTTCATGCCCACTTTACGGAGGATGTGCATAACATTGCTCAACTTTGGCCAGATGTTCAGAGTCTTGAAGTTTCATACAGGACGATTGAAGGATTTGACCCAACGTTTGCTCAAAGCATTTTGGAACAACCCGACCTTCACGATGACGCATCGAATCGAGCGCTGCGAGAACTACTTGCTGACGTTGGTTACGGAACCATCAATCCGTGGGTACGTATTGTCCATCTCCCCAGCGATCAAGTACGCACCGTTTCACAACTTCGCTCAGATGATATCGGTTTGATGATTTCCATTGATGCGGTGGTAACGAAAATTTCCGGTGTTCGCCCACGAATGTACTCTGCAACCTTCAAGTGCGTAGCTTGCGAACATCTCATCACCATTCAACAACCAAACGAACAGGAATTGATCAATCCAATGGAGTGTTCACAAATCGATGGGGGGTGCGGTCTCACAAATCGACAAACTCGATTCCAGTTGCTGCAAGAGCGTTCAACATTGACGAATTCGCAATTTATTGAATTGCAAGAATTGCCCGAACAGGTTCGAGGTGGCGTACAGCCAGAGCGCATTTCATGCATCGCAGAGCATGACCTAACCGGAAAAGTCAACCCAGGAGACCGTGTAAAGGCGAATGGTGTTTTGTTCATTCGTTCCCAACGCAAGTTCGGTAAGGATACGCCAGTGTTTGACATCTTTATGCGCGTTCAATCCCTCGAACGACAAAATCTCGCTCTTGAGGAGATTGTTGTGAGCGATGAGGAAGAAGCGGAGATTCGAGCATTCGCTGCTGATCAAGACGTCTACAAACGCATCTCTGAATCCATTGCTCCGTCCATTTTTGGCATGGAGAAGATCAAGGAAACTCTGATGCTTCAGTTGTTTGGCGGTGTTGCGCGACTCAACCCGGATGGTACAAGGAACCGTGGAGATATCCACATTCTCCTCATGGGAGATCCGGGGGTTGCAAAGTCGCAACTTCTCGCTTACATGGGGAATATCTCTCCTCGAGGGCGCTTCACATCAGGTATGTCTGCTTCTGCAGCAGGTTTGACCGCAGCAGCAGTTCAAGATGCGAGTGCTGACGGAAGATGGACGCTTGAAGCAGGTGCTCTTGTTCTTGCCGACCAAGGCCTTGCTGCTATTGACGAATTCGACAAGATGAACCAAGCCGATCGATCAAGCATGCACGAGGCGATGGAACAACAAACAATCTCAATTTCCAAAGCAGGAATCAATGCAAGCCTTCGAACTCGCTGTGCCGTTCTCGCTGCTGCGAACCCAAAAGCCGGTCGCTTCCAACCTGTATCGGAGGTCCCCTTTACAGGGCAAATCAATTTGGCACCACCGCTTATATCGCGTTTCGATGTCATTTGGCTGTTGACCGACGAGCCCTCCGAAGACAAAGACGCAAAAATTGCCGGGCACATTGTCGATAACAGACTCTCCGGAACGAGTGAACTTTTGGTTAATGAAGGGTCGAGACCCGATCCGCGTAAACTCAGTTCAGTGCGGACAAAACCGAGCCACACGGATGGGCATCTTCATAGAGAATTCATTCGAAAGTACGTCGCTTATGCGAAGCGAACCGTTCATCCAAATTTGGATGAAGAAGCGAAGAAGCACATTATTGA
>JAYYFM010000251.1:0-1762 GCA_036158745.1 Thermoplasmatota archaeon | reverse complement strand
GATTACTGTCAAAAATCAGGCATACAGCGTATCGTCCTTGGATTGAGTGGCGGTATTGACTCCGCTGTTGCGGCTTGTGTTGCAGCTGAAGCTGTTGGTCCCGAGAACGTGCTTGGAATTTCTATGCCATCTCGATTCTCATCTCAACATTCCATCGACGATGCAAAATACACTGCTGAAGCGCTCGGAATGGAATACACATCCATTTCCATTGATGATCATCATTCAGGACTTGAGAAACAACTTGCAGAGATGCTTGATCAGGGTGCAAACGTCGCTCAAGAGAACATACAAGCCCGTTTACGGGGTATTCTCGTGATGGCCCACGCCAACGCCCAAGGTCGAATGGCCATTGCAACTGGGAACAAGTCTGAACTTGCGCAAGGCTACTGCACACTGTACGGTGATATGGCTGGTGGCTACACACCATTGGGTGATGTCTACAAAATGGACGTCTACGGCCTTGCAGAGGTGTTCAATCAACGGGCTCAATCAAATGGAAAGAGTCCGCCTGTGAATGATTCAACCCTGACCAAACCACCATCGGCAGAGCTCGCTCCAGACCAGCGCGATGATGACACGCTTCCTCCTTACGAGACGCTCGATGGTATCCTCAAACTCCACATCGAACGAGGCCTTGGAGCCGAAGAAATCGCCCAACACGGCTACGATCATTCGATCGTTGTGACCGTTCTTCAACGACTTGAAGCCAATGAACACAAGCGCTGGCAGATGGCTCCCGCTCCCCGGGTCTCCTCACGAGCTTTCGGACAGGGATGGCGTCATCCTCTTGCAAGCAAACACGATTGGCGTCGATAAACGATGACCATAAGAGGAAGCATCCGGACGATTCACTATGACGGAGCAACATCTCAACATCGCTGGGTACAAATTTGTTGTACTCGACGACCGAGATGCTCTGCGTCAACCGTTCAAGCAGAAGTGCGATGAACTCGAATTGAAAGGTACCATTTTACTCAGCCATGAGGGCATCAACATCTTCGTCGCAGGTCCAGAATCGAACATCGATCAATTCCGATTGTTTCTCAGTGAGGATGAACGATTTTCAGACATTGATTTCAAAGTCTCGTATTCAGAACACCAACCGTTCAATCGCATGAATGTACGTCTCAAGAACGAAATCATCTCAGTTGGTTTGCCGAACTTCGATCGGGTCGAACCTGATGTTGGACGAATTCTTCCAGTTCAATTGCATGAAAAGCTCCTCAATGGCGAGGACGTTGTATTGCTCGATACTCGAAACACCTACGAAACACGTCTCGGCACCTTCCAAAATGCCATTGAACTGGACATTGACACATTCCGAGCGTTTCCTCAAGCGGTCTCTGAGATGGATTCATCCTACAAAGACAAAGAAATCGTCATGTTCTGTACTGGAGGCGTCCGTTGTGAAAAGGCCAGTGTCATCATGAAAGATGCGGGCTTTACCAACATCAAGCAGCTTGAGGGAGGCATCCTCGGTTACTTTGAGCAGGTTGGAGGCGATTACTGGGACGGTGAGTGTTTTGTCTTTGACAAGCGTGTTGCACTCCTTCCTGATCTTACCGAAACCGGTACCACGGTCTGCTTCGCATGCCGAGAACCTCTGACACCGAAAGAACAGCTTCACCCAGCCTATGTTCCTGGTGAATCATGCTCCTATTGCATTGACCGTGTTCAGTCCCAAACCATCGGTTCTGAACACGAGTCTTGATGAAGCGCCGATGTCTGCGTCAATTCATGCAACTTCCGAAGCGTTTGT
>JAYYFM010000250.1:0-1763 GCA_036158745.1 Thermoplasmatota archaeon | reverse complement strand
CGTATGGATCCAAGTGCAGCTGGCATTTACATCATGATTGGATATGCCTTCATGGGTGTCGCTGTGATTGCTGTTGGGTTTGTCATCTGGTCGCTGCGAACAGGTTCTGTCGCCATCCTTCGAATGAGCACCATCTTTGCCTTCTTTGGTATGGGTCACTATTACGCTGCATGTATTCTTGGATTGACTGCGTTCCTACTCACGTTTGCCATCCCGAAACGAAACAAGGTCCTCAATACTGGCCCATTTGATGCAAACACCCAAACGCCCTTATGAAGCGAAATGCATCGCAAGCCATGGACCTGACCAGTTGTACGTGGATGGTTCGCGAGTTGGGTGAGGCGGTAAGCTGCACTGTCTTGCTCGATGATGATTCGCTCCTCGTTGGCGGATGGGATGGTACCATCAAGCACTGGACAGAAGCTGGCAACATGGTTTGGGAAGCGAAAACGCCCAATCGCATCTCATCGATGGTCATCAAAGATGGTTCAATCTACGCTACGTCTGGATTGCACATCGTCTGTCTTCAAGCATCGACTGGAGCGATTCAATGGGATGTTGCATTGGAAGGATCGGCCGATGCAGTCATGACCACAAGCAAGTGCGTACTTGCTGCATCATCGGTGTACGATATCGAACACAACGATTTCATTGAATCCGCCATTTGGTCCATTTCGTTCGACGGAAACGTACTCGCTACGCATCGAATGGATGAGCGCCCATGGACGCTCCATGCTTACAACGATGGAGCAATTGCAGGATTGGGTCGTCCATTGAATGGCTATCTTATTCTCGATGCGAGCGGGGATATTCTCGAGCAAAACAAAGACTGGGAGAGCCCTACTATTTGTGCAACAAGCGGAGAGAATCCAGTATTCGGTCTGGCCGATGGTTCGATTCGTTCAATGGATGGAACACTTGTAGGTTCGATGCAATCCGCCATCAGCAATGTGATCAAACACGCAGATGGATATGCAGTTGCGGACGACAAAGGAAACATCGAATTCATTGATGGTGATGCTCAATGGAAAGCAAATGGAAACGAAGTTGTTGCCCTATCATCCGGATTTGACATCGACGAGGAAGGATCCTGTTGGGTTGCTCGATGGAACGGCTCGCAAGGTGAAGTCATTGTTCATTCAATCAAGGATGGTCAACACATCGCTTCCCTCAACGGTCATCGTGTCCACGATATGGCATTCAATGGCCAACGTATTGTAGTAGGATGTGAAAACGGGCAAGTCTTCGTATGGGAAAAGGGACTCTTCCAGCGAAGAATGGAGAAACCAGCTCAGCAACAAAACGATCCACTGAGAAGTGCAATGTTCGAAAAACTCCGGGCGCTGAGAAAGTAATTATTCAATACTTTCAAGGTGAATCCATTCGTTTTCCAAGGCATGATGCCAAAGGTCTGCAAGTCTCATCAGATTGTAGGCAGATCGTTCAAACCTTCGAGCGATGAGGTTGAGGTTCAGGCGTCCTTCACGACCTGCTACGTTTGATTTCTGTTCTTCAAGAATGGATAATGAAATTTCTTCAAACAAAGACTGTATGGACAACCATTGATCTTTGAGGTCACCAGGCAACTCGGTTTGCTGGACAAGGCAAACCTCCAATTGTTCGAGAAGGGCGAAAACCTTCTGCCCGAGTTCAGTCAGTGACTCCGCAAGGTGTTTCGGAATCTCTGAGCCTTCACTGGATGCGTTGAATGAATCCTGAGCGTTTGCAATGTCGCGTGCATGGCGAGCAAGTCGTTCAATCAC
>JAYYFM010000249.1:0-1765 GCA_036158745.1 Thermoplasmatota archaeon | reverse complement strand
GAGTACTACGCCCGTCGTTTCTCTTCGGAGGCCCTGTTCGGCTTTTCAGCGATCATTTCGATCTTTTCAATCGTGGTTCTCCTTTGGATGCTCGGGCTGAGTTACCTCGTCATCAGGGCTGACACATCCAAGCCCGAGAACCGTTTCATGGCGCTCCTCTTGGTGTGTGAAGGATTCAAGGCTTCGTGGGTTGTTGCAGATCTGTTCCTGTACAGTTCACCTTGGCAAAACTTGTGGGAAACGTTGTGGTGGGCCAAGATCAATTTCTTCTTCGCTTCACACGTAATTTCCTGGCTTCTTTATTTTTCATTTCCAATTTATTACCGAATTGAATCTCTGTCCTTCCTTCACCGCCCACAACTGCAACAACATGCGTGGTACCTTGCACCAACCATTGGCCTTCTGTTTTGGATTTACATTTCGCCACAAGACGGCTTCCGGTTTGAGAACTCCGCGTGGATGATTTGCACGCAGGCGGCCGTTGATCAAGGGGCTCTCCCCACCCTCCAATCCTGGTGGGGGGAAATCACACCGGCCATGATTGAACGTGCTGAAGCGATAGGCCCATGCTCCCGCCCCTACGATTTCCAAGTGGTGGACGAACCCTCAGGACTGTGGACGATTGCATTGACGTCGCCCCTGATTTCTGTTTTCGCCCTCCTTTTGCTTCGATCGTCCATGAAACAGGGCGAGAAATTGGATCACGTTGATCAAAAGAGCAGGTTGACGTCTCGATCCCTCTACATCGGCTTTCTTGGAAAAGTGACGGGACAGATGGCCTACTTCGCTACCCTCTTGCTCGTGTTCCCCCTGCTCAATGGAGGTGAATTCGTCGACTTTGCTCAGAACACCATCTGGCAATACAGCGGCGATACCACGCCCCGTGAACGGCTGATGTACTTCCTTTGGACCTTCACGCTCCTCTTCACACCCCTGGCCATCGCTTTCGAAGCCATGATGTTCGTCCACGCTTCGCTGAAGGACACGGTGTTCGGCATTGACGAGAACCTGAGGAAGACGTTTGGAACGGCGCTTTTCACAAGCGCCGGCGTCGTCTTGTTCATCGTCGGCTGTGAATTGATGGAAGGCGCCCTCAATCTGCCTGGTGTGTATGGAGGACTCGTCATTGGTGTCGGCGTCCTCGTGGTCCGGAGACCCGTTCTCACCTTCATCGACGGGTTCTCGGCGAGGCTCATTCCATCCGGATACAGTGAGCAAGAAACGGCGTATCTCGACGCGTACATCGCCGCCATGGAAGACCGCATCGTCACGGTCGAAGAACGTCGCTTGCTGGAGATGCTGGCCACCTCGTATTCTCTTGATGCAGCACGGGTTGAAGAGATTGAATCCACTTATGATGCAAGCCTCAACCTCTCTTCAGAGGAGGAATGAAGGCACCCATACCTTCGCTCGGGGTGGGATATTCTTGAACCAGCATCAACCACAGATGACCGGGAAATTTGGAAGCTTACGACGGATTGAACCCCGCGCGTCAAGCTTCACCGTCATGCACCGTTCGTCTCGGCGCGGGTTCATTCTTCTCGCCGGCCTTTTGGCGACGGCAAACCCTGCTCAAGCTTTTTTCTTCACCGAAACAAGCAATGAGGGTTTTTTGGCGATCATGGCCATGATGTTGGCCGGCGTTGCCTTTCCTGTATGCGTGATGCTCCTTGCCTTGTCCCTGAGCGAAAAGTCACGCCCCCTGCTCAAGAAATGTGCTTGGTTCCCAGGCGGGATAGCGGTCTTGACCTTCGTTCTGTTTCTT
>JAYYFM010000248.1:0-1789 GCA_036158745.1 Thermoplasmatota archaeon | reverse complement strand
GGCTTCCAAGATTCTCGCCAGCGATGCAATGCGTGATGCTGCTTCCCAAAAGATACCAACACAACGTATCAGCCAGAAGGAAGAGGCTGCTTCGGCAATGCACTGGCTCCTCACAGATGCTCCTGATAACTTGACAGGGCAAGTCCTACACCTTGATGGTGGTATGGCGAACGTCCTTGTTTGAGGGAGAGCATGAAGGCCATCATCGTCGGTGCAGGTCTGGCTGGCTGCGCTGCAGCATGGGCTCTTGAGAAGCATGGCTATGATTGTGTCCTCATCGAAGCATCTGAGAAGGCCGGGGGCCGGATGCGATGTACAACCATCGGAGAGCACAACGTCGACGTTGGTTTTCACGTGCTCCACACAGCCTATCCTAGCCTCCATCGTTGGCTCGACATTGAGCGACTTCAACTCAAACCTATGGATGCAGCAACTGATTTGATTGCACCATCGACTGGAACCATCAAGACCATTGGCGATCCATTACGCGCTCCATCCACCTTGTTTCCAACCATCTTCTCAGCAGGGATTTGGAATGCGCTTCGTATGCTGCGCTGGCGCTTGAAGACACGCAAACATGATCTTGAGGCAGCTATGGATGCTTCATCTGTTCCATTGGATACGTATTTTGATGCAATGCGCTTCAGTCGATCGTTTCAATCTTCTTTCCTGCAACCTCTGTTTGCTGGAATTACATTGGATGATGAACGGAAGGAACGTTCTGCGTTCGCCTCATTCACGTTTTCAGCTATGTCCCATGGTATGATGACCATGCCGAAACACGGCATTGAGGCAGTACCTCGTCAAATTCTCAATCGTCTTGACTCAACAGACATCAAGTACAACACAAAGGTTGCCTCTGTTACCAAGAATTCGATCAGACTTGAGGATGGCACCACGATGAAGGCGGATATGGTCATCCTTGCAACGCCTCAACACGTTGCACAGGCTATGCTCGGAAACGCATCGCCAGCACGTCGAAAAGAAACGGCAACGTACATTTTCGAATCCAAGGATTCACCTCTCAAACAAGCACGGTTGCTGCTCAATACGGAGTACGGAAACGGTAAACACAAAATTCTCCACGTTCATGTTCCTACGCTCTTGCACGCATCCGATTCACACCTGATTATTGCAACAGTTATTGGAGAAGACGCACGTTTGCATGAAGATGAACAAGAACGGAAACAGATTCGAAGCGAGATGGTGAAGTGGTTTGGTTCAAACGTCGAGGATTGGAATCTCATTGGGACGACATACGTTGATTATGCTCTTCCATATGGTGGAACAACTGCCATCGGCCGAGAACGAGAACAGTTGATTCAGGATGGAATCTATTGCATCGGTGATCATACGATGCATCCTTCCGTTCATGGAACATTGCGTTCAGTTGAACGCTTGTTGGAACATCTTGAGGTTCCAATCCCCATGAAAGATTGATGAAGTGAAACGATGGCGAAGGAGCATGGCCATTGACCCGAATGATTTCGATGTCCCCGTCAAAGATTACGCCTTTAGTGAGGTGACGGACGCATCCACGCTGATCGACCAAATGGCCAAGGCTGGTGGATTTACAGCGACCAAACTGGCCACTGCTCGGGATATTCTCCTGCAAATGCGACAGGAAGTCGATGCTGTTGATGGGGATGCAAGCCAGGTCTGCAACTGGCTTTCCTTCCCTGCATGCCTCTGTGCTACAGGAACACGTTCCTTCTTCATTGAAGCGATCAAGACCAAGATGTTCAACGTCGTTTCAACCACTTGCGGAACACTCGATCACGATATTGCT
>JAYYFM010000247.1:0-1796 GCA_036158745.1 Thermoplasmatota archaeon | reverse complement strand
GCCAAGCAACCATCGGATTGGGTAGCCAAGATGACCTGCTGTACCCCCAAGTGAGAACCATGAACGGTATTGGTTGAGAAGTTCAGCAGAAGGTGTGTCCTGGGGAAGTTTGGCATCGATTCCATCCGCTACAAGCGCATCGAGAACCACGTTTGATGTTGGGCCATACACAACAAGAGGCTGTTGACGACCATCCAGAGAAAGTGTCTGAAGAAACGGTAACAATCCCCACGTGTGATCCAAATGACCGTGGGTTAGGGCAACTGCTACGATTCGATTTGGTCGAAGAAGGGCGGGTTCGTTTTCTTGCTTCAATCGACTACGCTGTTTCGAGTAGCGCATCTGAAACCCTTCACCTGCGTCAATGACTACGAGGCCTTCTTGACATGAAAAGACACTCCCACTCACACTTCGAGACGAAGTTGGTCGCGCTGAAGCAGTCCCAAGAATGTGCAATTCCATCATACGATCACCTCAATTTCGCGGAATTTGTGTTGGTGGGAACCATCGAAGAATGACCACATCACCGATCGAGCGCACCCAACGCCATGGGACAGCAACGTGGATGGAACCTTCAACAAGGTCATCTGGCGTATCCTTGACAAAGAGATGTGTACAAGAAAGGCTCGCATGCTCAACAACTGCATCGTGAACAACGCCAAGCAATCGGCCGTTTGGAAGGTACACTTGGAGACCAGATAGTTGCGATAAATTTCGCTCACCTTTGCTCATAGGTTGCCCTCCTTGGTATAGGCAAGAAGAACAAGAACATCAAACAAACGCTTGATTTTACTTACCGCGGTTGAGGTTGGCCTTGAGAGAAGGTCGCAACTTTTCTGCACCCTTACCCTTGTTGAAGAGACCACGACCACGCTTTCCAGCGGAGGTCTTACCACGGTATGCACGGCCACGGTGGCTGTTGTTTCCGTTGGCTTGGCAGAAGACACCGAGCTGCTTGTCGTTGATGATGGCAGGATGGTGGGTGTCGATCATGATGACTTCGAAGAACTTGTGCTTTCCATCTTCGCCAACCCAGTATGAGTTGAGAACCTCGAGATTCGGGAAGTGGCGTGCAACACGCTCCTCAGCAATTCGCTGGGTGTTCTTGGCCATGGTAATCTTGGAGATACCAGCCTTGGATGGCTTACGCTTCATGTGAATCTTACCCTTACGGAGTCCACCACGGCGGACACGGGTACGGATGAGGACAACACCTTGCTTGGCCTTGTATCCCAAGCGGCGAGCAGCATCGAGACGTGTTGGACGCTCGATGCGGCAGTTGACAGGCTCACGGCGCCATTGTGCCATACGCGTCTGTCGAAACATGTGCGGGAGAGCCTCTTTTGGCTTCTTCCAGGTTTCACGAACATAGTGGTGGAGTCCTTTTGCCATGGTAACACCTCAATGGGAGCAACTTGCCGACTTTGAACCCCTTTATGAGTCTGTCCATTACGAACAGTTCACGAAAAGGCGCAAATCACTTGAAGGTTTCAGAGACTCCCAAGTGAAAAAGTAAGGCGTATACTGACCAGACGGTCATAGGTACGAGTATCATCATGCCAAGGGTCGTAATCGGATCCATGGACGGGGATTGTCCTCTGAGATATCTGTTCTTTTTGTCGAAACTATAGGTTCCATCATAGTCTATTGATTTGGAGATGCAAGACCTGCGGCAACAAGGCTTCTCCAACCACCCCAGAGCGAGTACACGTCGCTGTAGCCCATTCGAGTCAAGGATTCCGCTGCAATGGCGGAGCGGAAACCGCCTCCACAATACAATACAATTCGAGCATCCT
>JAYYFM010000246.1:0-1797 GCA_036158745.1 Thermoplasmatota archaeon | reverse complement strand
GTTCATCAGCGTTTCAGTTTCCTTGCGACACGGCCTTCAATTCGAGCAGCAACATCCACTGGTAGAGCATGGGGCATGGAGATGTGCGTTGTCCGTCCACGTCCTTCTCCGATTGTATCCACGCGGGTGGCAATGATGTTCAAACCCTCGATGTGCTTGAGGAATTTCCAGACGGTAGTATGGCTGCGGGGCTTGACTTCATACTCTTCACAAACCACTGCATAGATCGATTCAACGTCTTTACTGGTCATGAATTCAGCCTTCCGCAAACGTCGGCAAATACCGAGGAGGACCAACATCGAATGGCCAGATAATTCATCGAGAACATCCTCCGGCATGACCTGAGGGACATCGCGTGCTTTGGTCTGAACATGCTCAGGAAGGATCCTCTTTTGCCCATCAGATTCAGCATGTTCAACGGCAGCACCAAGCAGTTCAATCACTTGTCGAGCGTCACCAGATGGGGCCGCAGATGTAGCGATGAGTTTGAGCAGTTCTTCATCCCATGATTTGGAATTGAGTGCAGCTTCAGCACGTTGCCGTACAATTGCTAGGAGTCCTTTCATGTCGTAGGGTGGTATCGGCAGGTGGTTGGTGTGGCCAAATCTGGAAATAACCGCGTTCTCAAGAACATCGAGAACCTGCTCCTGACTGATAAGAATGAGCGATAGCGTACCACTTCCATCTTGATCTTCGTCAATCCGGAGCAATTGGTAAATGAGGTCGTTTCCAGACTTTCGTAGCAAGTGGTCCACTTCATCCAAAACGATGATCAAGTGGCGTCCATTGTTTCTCAACAATTTTCTCAAACTGCTCAACAATTCACCCATTGAAAGCCCACGGTCTGGGTGACCAGGGTCAAGAGACTGAACGATACGCTGTGCAACTCGAACGTTTGTTGTCGCATTTCGGCAATTGATGTGGACGCTTCGAAGCGGTCTCTTGTTTCGCAGATGATGTTCAATATCTCTACAGAACGTTCGTGCAAGAAGTGTTTTTCCACTTCCAACAGGGCCAGTAATGACGACGTTCGCACTACCGTTTGGATGAGCGATGGAATGGAATTTTCCTGCAAGAGTTTGTTGAATACTCTCTCTTCCTACCATCGCCTCTGGAATGTAATCAAAGTCCAAAGGGTCAGGGTTCAGGAGGATGAATCCTGAACCGATTCGGTCGAGATAGTCGCTCATGCTAATTGCATCTTGATGCCAACCGTTCTTGAACACTCGCTCTTTTCCAAACGAAAATCGAGCGTTGTTCAAGGGATTTCATCGAATTGATATCCAAGTTCCCACTTTTTCTCGCCGAGTGCAACTTCGAGCTCGAACGGTGTGATCAATGGCTTTGCATACTTGACAGCATCATCGATAGCGATTCGGGGACATGCTGTGTTGACAAAGGCATCAACTGGATAGAAATCAATCAATTCAGGGCCGACATGTTCGAGAGCCAGAAGGTATCCTTTCTTTCCATGCTTTTCCAACAATCGCTTCATTCGAAGGGCAAGTGTTCGTCGCATTTGTCCCGGTTTCTCTCCGATAAGAATTCCAAACTTTTCTGCGTCCATGGAGGACATAATCAATCCAAAGCGCTGACGAAGAATTCGTTCAATTCGTTCGAACGACATCTCGATGGCATCGCCAGAATACGGGTCAAGCATAGCAAGTGGCTTTCCTGTGTGGAGGACCAAACCAATCGGATGGAAATCGCCGCTTCCGAGGAAGAGGTAGTGTCCAATGGTGTCATCGTCACCAGAATAATTGCAACCTAAAACTTGTCCTGGGAAGGTGAGTCGTG
>JAYYFM010000245.1:0-1799 GCA_036158745.1 Thermoplasmatota archaeon | reverse complement strand
GTAACGCCTATTTCTTTCCCTCTGAATGTGAGATCTTCATTCTTGGATAGATCTAGTTCCCTCAACAACATCGGGTGTTTATCCCAACTGGGGTGAACCATATCCATTGAACTAGTATTATATTTCTTAAAAATTAAATCCTACTTAGCCCACATTTTAGAGCTGATAATTGTACACAACCACTTGGGGGCCCCATTGCTCATACAGAATAGCTAATGGGCTTTATCGATCACCCCTGCAGGTTAGATTTGAGCATAGTTACCGTTGTGCTGGAATACGGCGTATTCGCTACCCATCAATGAGATGTCTCTTGGATGGGTATTTGATGGGGTTCTCTTTGAATCAACCTTGATATCTCCTCAAATCGGCCGAGCGGTGGGTTAGTTCAGTAATTGGGGACCTTTTCTCCACGGATGCAATGCTCCACGACGTTGGCGATCCGCTTTTCTTTGGTGGAATCCCGCTTGGCTTTGGCAATCCATCGCAATATGTTTCTTCGATAAGATGGGGCTGCACTGTTCCACCAGGTGGTCGCTTTGCCTGCCCTGAGGGCGCTCATCAGTGCTTCAGGTTCAATCAAATCGTCGACTTCTGCCATGGAATCGTAGCGTCCTGACGCTTTGGCTTGCTGAATGGCTGCTCGACCGGACTCTTGCATCCGGCCTTCGGATTCCAATCGTTCTGCTCGCTGGATGTAGGTCTTGGCCCACGCTTGTTCTTGACGCGGAGCAATGAGTTGCATTGTTCTTTCTTCGTCCAGTTTCATCCGTCGACCGTCGATCCATCCGAAAGCGATGAGGGCATCGAGCACCTCGTCGCGTGAAACATACTTGTCCCGGTTGGCCGCCTTCCAAGTCACCAACCACACGCTTTCGTGCTGGGTGTGCGCAGTGAGAAGCCAGTCCCATAACTGGATGGAAGACGAAACTTCCACGCGTTCACGGTCGTCAAGGTCAGCCATGATAGAAAATCATCATTTGATATATTAAGAATCGTATCCAGGCAAGCCAAAGGCGTTTCTTCGGGTTTGAGACGAATTAAAACTCACCAAGTTTGAACCATCAACCAATCAATTCGGATAGGTTGTATGGGGTTATCCGATTACCCATCCAGCTCTCAAAAACGGTTGGAAGGGGTTGCAGTGGGTCTGTTTGTTTGCTACCGTTATTGTCGCCTGCGTGTACAACGGACCCTCTTGTATACGGCTGCCTTCATGTTGAATGAGAATTTGATTATTCGATATTTGATTAACGGCTATACTCGATCCATTCTGTGCCATTCCACCACAGAAGGTTACCATCAGATTTACGCAACCAGTGAGTTCCGTTTTCGTCTACAAACCGATCATATTCTTGCTCTACCCTAACTTGAGTTATTTCATTTTCATAACCTTTAGACGGGTCTCTAAGTCTTAATGTGAGGACTACTACCAGTAATCCAAATACCACCGCTACTACAACTGCGTATGTAATCACACTTGAATCATCTTGTTCTCCTGCAACACTATCTGATGATTTGTTGGGGTCAAGTGGAAATGAATCCTCAGAATTGTTTACTCCATCTCCATCGAGGTCTGTGTCAAGTTCGTCACATACACCATCTTCGTCTAAGTCTGAGGGTATGCTTTGTGAATTCAATTGGTCGCTAAGACAACTAATTTCAGTTAGATCTGGCCACCCATCATTATCATCATCATTATCATTAGATACATTCATACATACAGACATACATGCATACATACATGAATACATATGTACGTACGTACGTACATACATACATACATACATAGATGCATACAT
>JAYYFM010000244.1:0-1813 GCA_036158745.1 Thermoplasmatota archaeon | reverse complement strand
GCAGAAATTAAATCTCGAATGAGGCCTTCCGTATCCTCTAATCCATCGCATGGATAATCCGACATGCCATGATCGATTGGGATCCATACGCCTCGTCCATTTGGAAGAAGTGCTGAAAGCCGTTCTGACTTGTTCATGGTATGACGAGATGCTTGATACATTCAATGCTTTGCATGCATGCAGCCATGAAATAAAGGAAGCAAATGATAAAAGACACAGTATGTCTTCCAAAGAACATGGACACAGGCTCAATTCTAGTTTTAGCCATCCTCGGTGGTGGCTTTATTCTCGGAGTCTGGTTTATTCTCATTCGTCGTGATGCAGCGCTCGAAGTGCGCCAGGGCATGGTCGCAGACGGACTCAGAGCGCCCGTTCAAGGCTCCAGTTTCTCAAGTGCTCGCTCTGAATTTGAACGGAAATTGATGATGATCGAATCCGAGCGTCGTCGTCGAAATCTCTCAGGTGGAGTGAGTGTTTCTTTGATTCCACAAGAACAGCAGCCAGTCGAACCTGTGCAAGAAGAACCGATCGTGGAAGAACCTCCCGCAGAAGAAGAACCTGAAGAGGAGCCTGAAGAGGAGCATGAAGAGACAGAAGAGGAGATGCTCGAACGCCGTCGTCAGCGCGATGAGGAATGGGCTCGTCGCGAAGAGGAAGAAGAGCGCCGTCGCCGTGAAGAAGAGGAAGCTGCCCTTGCTGAACAACAAGAACGTCTCAAGAAGGAACAAGAAGAGCAGGCTGAGAAGGATCGCCTTGAGGCCGAGAAGGCTGCAGAGGAAGCTCGTGCAAACGCAGAAAGAGAAGCAGCAGCTCAAGCAGAGCGTGACGCAGAAGAAGCAGCACGACAAGCAGAACTTGCTGCTGCTGAGGAACAACGCCTTGCTGAAATCCGTGCAGCCCAAGAAAAAGACGCATTGGAGCGACGCGAGGCAGCATCACGTGCACTCGAAGAACTCCGAGCCCGTCTTGAACGAGAGGGCGCTCGTTCTTCGGATGTTCAAGTTTCGTTGATGTGGAACAACTACAACGACCTCGACCTTCACGTTGTTTGTCCATCAGGTGAGCGTATTCACGGTGGAAACCGAAAATCTGCTTGTGGTGGACACCTCGATGTTGATGCAAACGTTCGACCAGATTCCCGCAAACCGGTTGAGAACGTTGTCTGGCCTGAAGGAGAAGCTCCTGCAGGAACCTACCAAGTCTTCGTCCACTACTACAAGAAGCACAAGAAGCGACGTTCAAAGGATCCAACAAAGTTCCAAGTCATTGCAAACGCATACGGTGACCTCATGGAATACACAGGTGAACTCACATTCGGTGAAGAGATTCAGCTCGTCTGTACCTTCAACGTCCCAACCATGGAAGAGCGAGAGCAAATCAAGCGAGACTTGGAAGAACAGATTCGACGCTCAGAAAGCGGAGAAATTTCTGCTGCTCAAATCCTCGCCGATGAAGCCACACCAAAGCAGATCGAGTTTGGCGACCTTGTTGATGAGATTGAAAGCGAAATTGGTGATGAACCTGAGGACGATGGCTCTGGTGTACCGCCAGCGCCTGACTTAGGCTGAACTCAGGAAAGGATGTCATCGAGACGATTGTTTTTGAGCGCATTACGAACGCTTCTTGCGATGCGTCGACCAGTTGACATTCGAGTTTCATTGATGTCCGAATACGGAGAGCCTCCGACGAATGGATTGGATCCTGCAACAATGCGTGCGCTGATTTCAAACACCTTGAATTCGAGTGAGTCCGTAACAATGGTTTCGAGGCAGAATGGACCAATCATGCCTCTTGACTCGTCCTCGAGTTCAAA
>JAYYFM010000243.1:0-1814 GCA_036158745.1 Thermoplasmatota archaeon | reverse complement strand
ATGTCGTAGACAACACGGTTGACAGCACCCTTGACCGTGTTGGTGATTCGAGTACTGATCTTTTGCAAGATGTGATGTGGAATCTCTGAGTATCTTGCAGACATACCATCCATGCTTCGTACTGCTCGAACAACAATTGTTTCTCCATAGGCCCGTACATCGCCATGGACACCTACTGAACGAACAGGGAGAAGTGCTGCAAAGTATTGCCAAGGCAATTCCATTTCTCCAGATTCTGCACCGGCTTCGAATTCTTCCTCAACAATTGCACAGGCTTCGCGAACGACTTCGACGCGTTCTGGAGTCAATTCGCCGAGTGTTCGAACGGCTAGACCAGGTCCAGGGAATGGTTGTCGCTCTGCGACAATGATATCGAGTTCTCGAGCAAGTTCTCGAACTTCGTCTTTGTACAGTTCACGGAGTGGTTCGACAACTTCGAGCGTCATGTCTTCCGGCAAACCACCCACATTGTGATGCGATTTGATGGTGTCACGAACGCCACCACCGGACTCAATCCAGTCTGGTGCAATCGTTCCTTGTACGAGGTATTTTGCACCACATTTCTTTTGCTCATCCTCAAAAATTCGGATAAACAATTCACCGATAACCTTGCGCTTCTGCTCAGGTTCCGTGACACCCTTCAATGCCTCAAAGTAACGATCTGCGGCTTTGACAGTGATGAGGTTGATACCTTGCTCTGCAAGCATGGCTTCAATTTCTTCAGTCTCGTTCTTGCGCATGAAGCCTGTATCAACGTAGACGCAGTGGAGGAGGTCTCCAACAGCCTTGTTGGCAATGACAGCTGCAACAGTTGAATCTACTCCGCCTGAACACGCAATGATCGCAACATCGTCGATGGTCGCTTTCAATTGCTGAATCGATTCTTCGATGAATTCAGGCGCATCGAACATCTCAAGCCCCGCCGTTCACTTCCCGGTCCATTTGGAGAACGCGCTCAACTTGGTCGAGTTTATCTTGAACGAGGCGTTGTGCCATATCATCGTTAACAAGTGCGAGCATTTGCACTGCGAGGTGGCCTGCATTGTCACCACGATCGACACCTACGGTAGCTGCTGGAACACCCGGTGGCAATTGAACGATGGAAAGAAGAGAATCGTATGGAACACGACCGCCGCAAGGAACACCGATGACTGGTTTTGTTGTCAATGCTGCAACTGCACCAGGGAGGGCAGCTGCAAGACCAGCCATTGCAATGAAAACCTTGCATCCATCTTCTTCAGCTTTGTGAATGATGTCTTCAACAAATTTTGGGGAGCGGTGCGCAGATGCCACACGCAGTTGGTAGTTTACGCCAAATTTGTCAAGCACCTTTGTGCACTTTTCAGCAATCGGCATGTCAGACTTCGAGCCAAGTAAGATAGATACATCCATGTCCAATTGGCATCGCGGGTAGTTCTTTTAGATGACCCCTCACTCTTCTTCAACCAAAAACTGCTCAAGGTCAAAAATCTGCTCTGAAAACACATCAAGATGCAGCCAACAACCATCGTCTCCAAATTCACAATACATGACGGCTAGTTGCTGTTTTGTACGGGAAATTGCCATAAGACCATTGCTCGGTTTTGCGTTCATAACCTTCCAATGGTTCAGACGAGACGGATTCAGTTGGAGGTAGGTTTTCGAATCCCATTCTCTCCGAAATTGAACTCCGAAACCTGCGGAGGTTTTCTCAGCAACCCGATACGTCGTGAGAAATAGACCAAAACAAAAACCGAGCGCAATCCAATGGGAAATCTGATCGACAAATACGCCGACGACAGATGCAACGAAGAGAACTACACTTAGATGAACAC
>JAYYFM010000242.1:0-1830 GCA_036158745.1 Thermoplasmatota archaeon | reverse complement strand
TAACCTCATATCTCTGTAGGTGTACGGATATTCATGCGCAAAGTAGCATGTTTGGCTGTTTTCATGGCGTTGATGATGTTGGTTCCAGTGCAAGCTGGTGAGAACGTTAGCATTCAACAATCACAACCTCAGGATGACAATCGTCAACCCAGTGAGGAAAATAAAACGATGTACATGTTCTGGAACGATTCGAACACAAAAGCATGGACGCACTTCCAAAAAATGGACAACTCAAGTCTCGAACTTTACTCTGAAGAACAGGCTAATGGCGTGATTGATATCGACCTACGATTCAGAATGGACCCAGTGCTCGCAAAACGATTGTACATGGATCCTGACGGCTTATTCAGGGGATCATTCAACATTTATGTTGAGGGCGATTGGACAAACGATAATGATGGAAACACTGCGTGTGGGCAGAATGATTGCGAAGAACTGAATATTTCCTTGTATGCGGGACCAAACATCATAGGAGAACATCATGAAACTGGTCTTGTAGTCGGCGATAACACAGTTACATTCAATTTTGTTATTGAAGAAGACACAATCATCGATTGGAACGGAGACCAATTCAATCCTGAAGTACGAGTTAAGATGAAACTTCGTGGCAATTTCCAATCCGGCGGGCTATTCTTCGCAGACACAGGAGATCCTGCTAAATTCGAAATGAGCATGGGTGAACAATCCTACATCGAACTACCAATTGATGATGACTCTTGGAACGAAGCATTCCAAGAAGGTGGAGACATCGACGGTAGCGAATCTGAGGACACACCAGGATTTACACTCGTCGTCGCATCAGCAGCGATTGCAATGGCTGTCTTCGTCAATGCTCGAAGAGATGAAGAGTGATCCTTCAAGCATTGAGTGCTGAAAGGATTGATTCCGTATTGAGAGCGACTGCAAGTTGTTCTCCATCCGCAAGTCGCTTGACGGTTGCTTGACCCTGTTCAAGATCTCTTGGACCTACAACGAGTGCGTAACTTGCACCGATGCTGTCGGCCCAACCCATGGCTTTGCCAATCTTTCGAGAGCGAAGTTCAATCTCGACACGGATGCCAGATTGGCGCAAGTCTCGTACCAAATCGAGCACTTCTGAAGCCTCTATGTTGAATGGAATCATGGCGAGGAATGGTGTTTCTTCCTCTTCTCCTGGAACAACCTCACTTCGACCTTCTGCAGCAGCCTGTGCTTCCAAGGCGAGTAAAACTCGATCGAAACCAAGGCCAAACCCGCAACATGGATCGAGGTCTGCGAGGCCGAACAGATGAAGCAGTTTGTAGGAACCTCCGCCGAGAACTTGTCCCTCCCCACCCAATTCAGGTACATGGACTTCAAAGACGGTTCCAGTGTAATAATCCAAACCTCGTGCAACGGTGAGATTGACTGAAAGGGATGGTGGTGATGGTGCAAGTTGTCCAATCGAGTTGATGGTCGATTCAAGATCATCCAATGCCTCAAGCGAAACACCATCCATCATTGAGAGAAGCTCACGAGCGGATGCGATGGTTTCCTGTCCACCTTTCAATTCTGAGAGTTGTTTGAGCGGTGCGACGAAATCAGTGGAAATGGATTGTGCTTCAAGCAGGGTAGTCAACCCATCAAAGTCTGCTTTGTCGAGGAAACGCATAGCAGAAGCGAGAGGAGGCTCTCCTGATTCTGAGGTATCATCGAGGCCAATACCAGTGAGGACTTGCTTGAGCACACCGACGTGACCGATGCGCAATTCCCAATTCTTCAGTCCAGCCGCAGTCAGCATGTTGATGGCGAGAGCAATGACTTCTGCCTCAACGAGTGGACCGGTTGCACCGATCAATTCAACACCATACT
>JAYYFM010000241.1:0-1830 GCA_036158745.1 Thermoplasmatota archaeon | reverse complement strand
GAGGCAACCTCAATGATTGTTGAAGGCTTCCTTGTTGACTCCTTTACCGGGCTCGACTCTGAACATGTACGTGAGGCGATGCAAACCCGATTGACGGTGCATCTCGAATGCCAACTGATTGGGTGATTGCATGGCTATTCAAGATGATTTTCCAATACTCCAGCGCCAGGTCAACGGCCATCGGCTCATCTACCTCGACAATGCTGCAACAACCCAAAAACCGGCTGTTGTTATTGACGCCATGAACGATTACTACACAAAACACAACGCCAATGTACACCGTGCGGTCCATACGCTTGCTGGTGAAGCAACCGATGGCTACGAAGCATGTCGAACATTGTTGAAATCGTGGTTCAATGCAGAGCGTTGCATTCTCACGAGCGGGACAACGGAAGCCATCAACCTTGCAGCGCACGCATGGGGACATCCTCAACTCAAAGGTCGTGCGATTGTTCTCACAGAAATGGAACACCATAGCGACATCGTTCCTTGGCAGATGCTCGCTGAAGCGTTTGGGAATGAACTACGGTACGTCCCAGTGAAAGACGACCTAACGCTCGATATGGAAGCATACGAAGCCTCCATCGAAGGTGCAGGGCTCGTATGTGTGGTTCATACATCAAATGTTCTTGGCGTTCGAAACCCGATTGAGGACATCATTCGTATTGCTCACGAAAACGGTGCACGCGTTCTTCTTGATGCTGCACAAGGTGCACCGCATTGCCAAATCAACATGGCTGAACTCGGTGCAGACATGATGGCTTTATCTGCACACAAGATGTGTGGTCCAACGGGAATTGGCTGTCTGTTGGTCAATGAAGAGACCTTCCAAGAGATGAAACCGTTCATGGGTGGAGGCGATATGATCGAGACGGTGACGCTTGAGGGATCCACCTACCAGACCAATGAGCACCGATTTGAGGCAGGGACACCTCGAATTGCTGAAGCTATTGGATGGAAATCTGCACTTGATTATCTCGGACAATTGAATCTCGATGAGCAGCATCAGCGTCTTCTTGGGATCGCTCGATACGTTGCCGATGAACTTCGCTCCCTCGGCATGACAGTGTATGGGCGACACGATGACAACGATTCATCGGTTGTCTCCTTTTTGCATCCAACACTCCACAGTGAGGATTTTGCACATCTCCTCGATGCACGAGGTGTAGCGGTCCGGACAGGTCATCACTGTGCCCAACCGTTGTTGAACCGACTTGGTATCAGCGGGACTGTTCGTGCATCGTTCTACATTTACAACACCATGGAAGATGCTGAAGAATTCTTGACACACCTTCGGGATATTTTGGAGCGATTCGCATGACGTATCCTGAGCAACTCTCCGAGTTAATTGAGGATTTCAAATCCATTGACGACCGAATGGAACGTTTGGAGTATGTCTTTGATCTTGCATCCGAAGTGAACGAATTGCCGACTTCTGAATGGGATGATTCAACCCGAATCACAGGCTGTCAATCCGAAGCCCATGTCCGAGTTGACGTTGAGGACAAAAACGTCCGACTTTACGCAGGTGCAGACTCGAAACTGGTACAAGGATTGATGGGTATTCTGACCATAGCCATCGACCAACAACCTATCGAGACAGCGCAGGCTTTGACACCTGATTTCGCGGTCGAAATGGGAATCCTCAACTCGCTTTCACCTTCACGTAGCAATGGATTTCGAAACATGTTCGACAAGGTGATGAACGATCTATCGGGGGTAGAATAATGGTTGAGGAAGCACACGTCATGGAATCACTACAAACCGTTGAAGACCCAGAATTGGACATCTCGATTGTCGATTTGGGTCTCGTTTACGGTGTTCGGTTCG
>JAYYFM010000240.1:0-1837 GCA_036158745.1 Thermoplasmatota archaeon | reverse complement strand
GAGGAGGAAAGCAATGGCAATCTTGGATTTCTCTCGACGATCAAATCTATGCTATGCACCATCTGATGAACCTAGATGATGCAGAAGGCGTCTACAATCTGACGGCGCCTAACCCAGTGACACAGAAAGGATTTGCCAAGACACTTGGTAAGGTTCTACGCCGGCCCGCATTTGCTCCTGCACCTGGTTTTGTCATGAAAATCCTGTTTGGAGAGATGGGTAAATCCCTAATATTGGATGGACAAAAAGTCCACCCGAAACGACTGTTAGAATCTGGATATAGATTCGAACATGAAACCCTAGAACCAGCCCTCCGTGATGCGTTAGGACGATTCAATTCATCGTCGCGTTCTTCTTAACCCGCACGTGTCATGGCCAAACATGCTCGGGCGTAGCATCGCTATTGGGATGTTTGCCCTCATGGTGCTGTCCATGGTGCCATCGGTACATGCCGATGATACACAGGCATCCTCAAATTTGCTCACCGATGGCGTTTCATCCAACGGTTATGTGTGTGATCCAGATGGGTGCTCACCCAACGATGGAACGGATTGGTGGCGCATCTATGCCTACAAGGGCGATATCGTTAGTATTGCCTTCTCTGGTTCGATGAGTAACGCAGCTTGGTGGTGTCCCGGCGATGGTTGGGAAGGTGATTACTCGATGCACGACGAATCAGGTTCTCAAGTTGCAACCATGGGGCGCAGCGATGACAATCCCTCTGGAACGTTGTCGAAAACCATGTCTCAGGCAGGATATGTTTACGTCAAAATCAAAGGAAAAAATTCCTGGTGCAACGATGGATTCGACTACACGCTTCTCGCTTCCATTGACAAGACTGACCGCGACACCGATGAGGACGGCTTCGTTGACTCCGATGATGATTGCGATTTGATTGTCGGTACGTCGACAAACGACCGACAGGGTTGCATCGATACCGATTCAGACGGTTGGTCCGATACCGATGCAGGATGGGACGTGCAGAATGGTGCGGATGCTTTCGAAAACGATGCAACACAATGGCGTGACCGTGATTTTGACGGTTACGGTGATAACATCCTTGGTAACCAACCAGACCATTGTCCAGACAGCCGCGGGTACTCAACTTCAGACCGGTATGGTTGCATAGATTCTGATGGCGATTCCTATTCTGACGCTGACCCCGGTGGTCTCAATGGGCTTGAGCCATGGTATGCGCATCCAAACGGTTTAGCCGATGCATTCCCGCTTGAGGCAACTCAGTGGCAAGATACGGATGGAGACGGCTACGGCGACAACTGGGAGGATCCTTTGTGGAATCAAACCCACTTGGAGTGGGGAATCGGCCAGTGGCTTGAAACCGCATACCAACCCGACGCATGCCCGTTCATCCTTGGAGTATCATTTGCTGATCGATACGGTTGCCCAGATGCCGATGGTGATGCATGGTCAGATCCAGGTGAGAATTGGACCGCAGCCAATGGTGCTGATGCCTTTCCCTTCGAGCCAACGCAATGGCGAGACCGAGACTTCGATGGGTACGGTGACAACCAATCGGAAGGTGCGAATCTTATCGATGATTTCCCAGATAATCCAACCCAATTCCGCGATACTGACTTTGATGGCTGGGGTGATAACCAAACCTATGGGGCCACACAAATCGACGATTTCCCGATGATACCGAGCCAGTATCGAGATAGTGATGGTGACGGATACGGTGACAATCTCACTGGATTTGAAGGCGATGTCTGTATGAACTCCAACGCTGAAGAAGTTGAAAGTGGCTGGATATCTCGTTTCGACAGACTCGGTTGTCGTGATGTCGATAAGGACGGATATTCCGATCCAACCGATGATT
>JAYYFM010000239.1:0-1854 GCA_036158745.1 Thermoplasmatota archaeon | reverse complement strand
CTGTCCAGGTTGTGGTCACGACCAGATTTCGAACGTTATTGTGAACGCTGCTTGGGAAAACGGAATCGAACCTCATCGAATTGCAAAGATGTCTGGTATTGGCTGTTCATCCAAAACGCCTGCATACTACCTCGGTCAATCCCACGGATTCAACACCGTTCACGGACGTATGCCGTCCGTTACGACTGGAGCATATGCCATCAACAAGGATTTGCTCTATCTCGGTGTTTCCGGTGATGGTGACTCTGCATCGATTGGTATCGGCCAATTGATTCACGCCATTCGTCGAAACATGGACATGGTCTACATTGTCGAGAACAACGGTGTCTATGGATTGACCAAGGGACAATACTCAGCAACAGCTGATGTAGGTTCCAAGAAGAAGAAAGGAAAAGCTAACGAAACACAGCCGATCGACTTGTGTGCTCTTGCTATCAATCTCGGTTGTACCTTTGTCGCTCGATCATTTTCAGGATCCAAGAAGCAACTCACATCGCTACTCAAGGCTGCTATGTCGCACAAAGGATTCGCTCTCATCGACGTCATCTCACCTTGTGTTACCTTCAACAACAACGATGAGTCCATGCGCTCCTATCAGTACGTCAAGGACAACGAAATCACCCTTCACATGGCCGATTACATCCCACACTTTGAGCCAATGGCTGAGGTTGAAGTTCCTGAAGGACATTACACGGACATCACATTGCACGATGGTTCAACCATCCGTCTTGAGACGATTTCAGCCAATCACGATCCAAGTGATTCCATGGCTGCTCTGACGGCGCTCCATGAGGCTGAAATCGAAAAGAAGCACGTGACAGGACTGCTTTACTTCGACGCAAGCAAACCATCGCTCGCAGAAGATCTTGGTCTTGTTGAGACACCGCTTCTCGATGTAAGCGACGATGAACTTCGCCCTTCCAAGGCCATGCTGGACACCATCAACCAGGAATTCTTGAATCAGTAATGCAACAAATCTCCTAAATGGGAGCAGGAAGGAGTGAGGATTGTGGACGAAAAGATCCTCCTCGGAATCATCATCGGCGGTGGCTCCTTTCTCTTCTTCCTAATTTTGTTCTTGGTCAATCGGTTCCGAAAACAACGAGAATTGAAGCAACAACTGAAACTCACAAATGCGAGTCGAGCACCTCTCTCCAGCATGCGTTCTCAACGCAACGATCGCAGAAACACTCGCAGACACGTCGTTTCTCGTGGACTCCAGTTGGACCAACTCAGCGATTCGGCCAAACAAGCTTATCAGCAACGACAACAACGTCGTGTCTCTCAATATTCCGATCTCCAACTGGTTATGGACGAATTATTCATTCCAGAACGAGATGCACTCGAAACCGAAGATGACGAAGAAGAATCCGATGATGATCGTTCGACCTGGATTGCTGAAAACGAGGACAATCTTAACGCTCACGCAGACCTTGTTGCACAGGAAGAAGTCGGAACAGGCATCTCCGTTCGAGTAACTGAGGAGGAAGATCGTGAATTGATGGAACGCCTTGCTCGTGAGGGAGGGAAGTCGGGTGTTGTTCAAATCAGCCTTGCTTGGGACGATTACAACGACCTTGACATGCACGTCTTCTGTCCATCCGGCGAGCGCATTTACTTCAACAATCGAAAGAGCGAATGTGGCGGTGAACTTGACGTTGACATGAACGTCCGTCCAAAGTCAAAAACGCCGATTGAGAACGTTGTTTGGACGGATGAAGCTCCCGATGGCGAGTACAAGATTGGGGTCCATTTCTATCGTCATCATCGCAAGCGACGAACAAAGAAAACGTGCCAATTCAGGCTACGTGTCGTCACCTACGGTCAAGCCAAGGAATACTCTGGTGAACTTAC
>JAYYFM010000238.1:0-1855 GCA_036158745.1 Thermoplasmatota archaeon | reverse complement strand
TGATGGAATCAGAATTGAACTCAATGAGATGAATTTTGCAGAAACCACCACGTGGACGGCAAACACGGTTCGTGAAGTTGCACATGAGACAATGGACGCTCCGCCTCAGACATCTGTCCTGCGTTGGCATGTCATCATGCCCGAAGGAAAGTATTCCGATGACAGCGTCCTCGGTGTCGCAGTCGATGCTTCCACAATTGCTTTGTTTTCGGATTCCATCGATGATGCAACCTCCATCTTCAACCCACGAATATCTGCAGAAGATATCGAGAACAGTGTGATGGTACACGAGTTTGGACATCTACTTGGGCTTGTGAATCTCGTTTACACTTCTCCTGCTGATCATGAAGATTCTGAACATCCTGGACATTCCAACAACGAAGACTCGGTCATGTATTGGGCTGTTGAGACTGTGACCATTAGCGCATGGTTCAGTGGTGACCTTCCAACGCAGTTCGATCAAGACGATCTCGGTGATTTAGCCGGTATGAAGAGCGGTGAACTCACAACAACTGACCAACTGTGGCGCCCTTAGCGTGAACGTGCTTGAGAAACAATCACTGTTGCATCTCTCCACGCGTCGTAGATTGACCACAGCCAAAGAGGAACGTACAGAACAATGGTCAAAGCAAGTGGAATCTGTAAGAGCGTCCAATCAAATGCACGCTGATGCTTTCGATTGAAATGTTGACCAAGAAACAAACCAGGAATGGCCGCTAAGAGCGCTGCAAAGATGGGGCGGAATGCACCCCACATCCCGACACCGAGGAAGATTTCTCTCCAAATCTCAGTTATGAGGCGCATAGGACTCAGTCTCGACTGCTCTGCTGGAGTCATGTGCCTCAGGGGGTGGTTTGTCCAATGGTTTGTCAATCTGTTGCCAATTTGTCAGCAAAATCAAGAACAATCGACCCTAGGACAAACCATGCCACGTGTACTTCTCACAGGCTTTGGACCATTTGGAAGTCATGATGTCAATCCGACAGAGCTCATCGTTGAATCATTCCCACCCTTGATTCCAATAAAGAATCCATTTGGAAGGGGTTCAAGTGAGATGTCGATTGAGAAACACGTCCTCTCGGTTGATGAACATGGATCAAGATGGGCCGCAAATGAACTCGCTTCTCGCGAGTGGGACGCAATCCTTCATCTCGGTCTTTGTGGAGAATGTACGCAACCACGCATTGAGCTTCTTGCAGAAGACGTTCTCGATATGAGAATCCCAGATAATTCTGGACGTCAGATAAATGCTGCAATGCTCAGTGGAACTGGCGATTTGAAAGCAGCTGTACCGGTCAAGAAGTGGGGTATCGAAGACTGGGAGGTTGACATCGAATTGTCAAAAGACGCTGGACGATACATTTGCAATGAAACCTACTATCGGACACTCGAGGCGCTTCAGACCCACAAATTCGCTATCCCTTGTCTCTTTCTCCATCTTCCACCGGTTGAACATTTGTCCGTGAAGGAAGCATCCAAACTTGTTCGTAGAGTTCTTGCGCACATGCTCTACAAACCATCCATTCAGGTTGCAGCAGGAATCTTCACTTCAGAAAGTGGTTTCCTTGCGATGAAGCGAGGCGAGGATGAACCCAAATCTGGCAAGTGGGAATTCCCAGGTGGAACAGTTGAACGAGATGAATCTCTAGAAGACGCGCTCTTGCGTGAACTCCTAGAAGAACTCAGTGTTGAAGCAAGGATCATCAAGAAAGCAGGTGTTTGGACACACACATATCCTTTCTTACACGTTGAAATCCACGGATTCCTCGTTGAGACAGAGAATTTGGATGATCTTCAGATGTCCGTTCACAGTGAGATGAAGTGGATTTCATCATCAGAGGGGTTGAATCTCGAC
>JAYYFM010000237.1:0-1869 GCA_036158745.1 Thermoplasmatota archaeon | reverse complement strand
AGAGTAGGTGAGTGAATTGACACCAACGAATTGAACATCGACAGGCCCGTTTGCATGTGCAGATGGGATTGTCAGCATCGCACAGAGGAGCATGGCAAACAGAACAGTGGCTTGTACACGACAACCACGCTGTTCCATATTCGTTCTCAAACATTGGAGGTTTTTGAGCATGATGTTGAACAAAGGCATGACGGGAGGTTTATTGGTGGTTGCAGGGTGGGGCGAATACATGACGCCCGAGGAACTCTTGGCCATCACTCCAGAGTTTTTGGGCAAAGCCATCCTTCATCGCAGAGAACGGCTCACTGCAGAGATACCAGAACAACTCGATGCTCGTAGCGATGAACTCACCGAAGCAGCAGCTATGGCCCGCTCTGCAAAGGCGAAGCGTGATGATGTCAACAAGAAGGTTGCTTCACTGAAAAAAGAGAGGAATGATGCGCAAGCAAAAGCCAAGAAACTCTTCATTGAAGCCAATGCCATTCGCGAAGCCACTCCACAGCAAAAGGGAGATACTGTCCCTGAACCTGAGTGGGCAAAGGATCGTTTGCAACAACGCTTGGATGCCTTGGACCTATCACTCCAAACCAACTGGGGTACGCACATCGATGAACGAACAACATTGAACGAGATGAAGAATCTCATCCGACAGCATGAGGACTGGGTCGATTCTCGCAAAGAGAAGTTTGCTGAAATCAACAAGATGAAAGAATTGAGAGAGAAGGCCAAACAACTCCTCGAAACAGCAGACAAGGCACATCAAGCCATGGTTCAACTGCACGATGAAAATCAAATCTTCCACGATACATACATCGAAAACGAGCGGAAGAGAAAGCATGCTGATGCGAGGACGACTCGCCTTGCACAAGCACTCGATGAAAGCCAGCAGGGGATTGACTTCTGGAGAAACTGCATTGAGCATGGGTTCCATGAGCTTATGTTGGACGCTCAACGCGTTCAAGACGGGGGTAAATCGACACGTGCTCTTGCTCGAGAGCGTCGTGAACAGCAAGAACAAGGTGGTGAAGAAGAATGAGTGTCTGCACCACCACTGGACTCTCAAAAGAACAACAAGAGCGTTGGTCACACCTTTACAGGCACCTCGTTGAAGACATCGAAGTCCCCGATGTGTCCTCGATTGATGAAACGCACATCCAGACTCTCGATGCAGAATTATCCAGTTTAATCAAGAAGATTGGCGATGCAAAAGCAAAGAGTAGAGAATCACTTACTAAGCATCTTAAGAGCCTCTTATTCCGTCGATTTGGGAAAAATGCTGTCGTTGAAGCATTTGGCTCAAGTGTCACCAATCTCTCCATCGGAACCGGCGACCTTGACCTGTGTTTGTCGTTCAAAAACAAGCCTCCACAAAAAGTGTTGAGGAAGTTGTCTGGACTGTTCCACGAAGAAGGAATGGAGAACATCCAAGTAATTCCAAAAGCACGGATTCCCATCATTAAATTCAAGGATCCTCGATCAGGTCTTGATGTGGACATTTCCCTCGACAACAGACTCGCCATTCACAACTCGATGATGCTGAAGTCCTATGCACAAGAGGAACGCCTACAGCGGCTAATTCAGATGGTCAAATACTGGGCAAGTCGCCGAGGCATCAACAATGCCTTTGACGGAACGCTCTCGTCCTATGCCTGGACTTTACTCAGTATTCAACATGCACAACTGGTCCAACCACCACTGGCTCCAAACAGGCAAATGGACGCTGATTCGAATCCACTCACCTTCAAAGGAACGACCTACGATGTAGGCTACAACGATGAGCACTATGCAACCGAAAACAACCAATCCCTCGCCTCATTGTTGATTTCGTTCTTTGAGCGATTCGCAACACGATGGGATTGGGAAAACATG
>JAYYFM010000236.1:0-1873 GCA_036158745.1 Thermoplasmatota archaeon | reverse complement strand
GGTTGCATCGGCCTTCTCCAGGGAAGGGAATACATGGAGCATCTTCGAGGTGATGTACAGCAATCAACATCCGTCAAAACGACTGTCGTTGAGCATTATTTTACCAACGCTGAAATCAATGTTGAATGGAACGAAAAGTTCACTGTTGATTCCGAAGTCACGAAGATTGGTGTGTATTTCAAGACTGAAATGGCCGGTGAAATCATCCGTGAACTGTTCCCTGATTTCTTCGATCTACGGGAAGTGAACGTCGAAATCAAAGATCCATCTGGAGCCCTCAAGTACAATGCGACACACGATACAACGAAAACAGCTCCATACGTTCTTATCGAACCGGAGGCTGATGGTGAGTTCATCTCCGGAGAATGGAACATCAACATTGTCGGAACTGGTGGTGGAATCATTTCAGAACAAGACAATTTCCTTCTCAGTGTGGATGTGACACGGACTTGTACCATCTATCCACAAGATGATGTCTGCGTCGTCGATTAGACAAGTGATTCGCTGCAAGCGTAACGTCGACTACAGTTTCGACACTTGCCTTCACGGTCGTGATTACGTTTTGCACCGCCTTCTACCATCAATCGTTGAACTTCGATGATGCTGTCCTGAAGATGCTGTTTTGCATGTTGATCCCAATACACTTGATGGATGTCTTCATCTCCATAGCGAAGAATGCCGTATGGCGGCGTCTTTCCTGTACTCGATTCTACCAGTGAGATGTATGCGAGAAGTTGCAGGCGATGGGATTTATGCGGTTTCTTCGGGATTCTTCCAGTCTTTTGTTCAACTGGAATGAACTCCCCCTCGATGATGACAATTTGGTCCGGTCGTCCCCGGAGTCCAGAAACCTCGTCCATCAGAAGGTCGCTGCTTTTCTCATCGTCAGAGTATGCAAGTTCTGTACCTTCCTCAAGACCTGCTTTTTCTCGACGTTCAATCATTTCGTTTTCCGCTTTGAGTGAACGCTGAAGTTGCCATGTTGCAAAGAGTGTCCAGAGAAAAGCGATTATGAGGAGCACAAATCCAGCTTGATTCCGATCCTCCGCAGCAACCAAAGCAATGGCGTGAATGCCGATGACAATCGTTGCTAGGAGCAAACCTGCTTCTGTTTTACCGGCAGAAAACCATCCTCCAAGGAAACCGATTGGACTCCATGTTGGTTCCAATCCAGTTGAATCAAATCGGTCCTTCATATCCCGAATTTCCTTGATACTACGTTCAATTTTGAACCAATTTCGCCATGGAAGTGCAATCGATAAAACTGCAGCAATCAGGCATGAAACAGACCACATGGAAAGTACTCGAGCGAATTCAATTGGTGAGTTCATCATGTCATCGATGTAAACAAAAGCGAAGGCATCGATGGCAAAGGCGATGATGATTCCAAACCACCACGACCAAATCAACAGTGAACGACGCATCCGAATCAATGCTTCCTGATAGTGGCTCATTTCATTGTGGATTTCTTTGTGCTTGACGACACCTTCTTCAACGGCTTCTCCGATTCCGGATGCTCCTTCTCTTGCCAATTGCCAAGACAGGGGGCAATACATGAAGCGTTCCAAATCACTTGCACTGACAGGTAACGCTTTCTCTGAATCATCGAGATAGTAGCCCTCTGGGCCTATTTTTGCATCGGCAAAAGTGACCCCCATGAATTCATCTTTCACCCACACAGATTTGACTTCTTCCCCTTCTTTCATCAAAAACGTAGTTTGGAGATGATGCGAAGCGGTTAAGAAGAGGGTTCAGGTCGGTTGCTTGCTGAGGCACCACTATGTCTGAAGAAACAGGGCTCCTGATTCCACTTGAACTCTACGAAGAATCCGGTGTAAACATCGGAACAAAGCAAAAGAGTGCTGATATGAGC
>JAYYFM010000235.1:0-1873 GCA_036158745.1 Thermoplasmatota archaeon | reverse complement strand
ATCGTCGCATTTGAGCAGATGACAATTCATTCTCCAAACCACTCAGGGTACGGGCATTCAGAATAGAGCGACCAGCCCACCATCGAGCACCCGATGTAGTCAGAACCGAAGTTGATCATGTCCCATCTTCCAGAGATGGTGAATGTTGGATGAGCTATGCTACTGAGTGTGATACGAGCCCCCCATGCATCGGTTTCGATGTTGACGGTTGTTTCGAAAAGAAGGTACTTTTCATGGAACCACATTTTTGAGCCTTGGAAAGCATCGAGAAGTGGTTGCTCTTTTTGTTTACGAATGGCTTTCAGTTTCTTGTTTTCGGATGGATTTTCGACCATAAGAATACTGTTTTTCACAGTACATAAAGGCTCAAAATAGAGCCTATTCTTCTTCGATCAAGGTCTTCTTTTCGGGTTGCATCAATATAAATCCAACACCGAGCGCTGATACGATTGCAACCACGATTGCACCGGTTTGAATCATCGAGTCGTTCCCGCCAGTGCTCTGGCTTTCAACCGCCGGCTGAGTGGTATTCTCATGCGTATGGTTCGCATCGAGGTGGACGTCTTCGTTGATTATCACGCTACCATAGAGCGTTTCTGTCAGCGTTCCGTTGATGGATTTCATGTACGATACGTTCCACAAACCAACAGACTGATTTCCGGCAAATGTGAATTCAAATCGATTCTTGCAGTTGTCATCGACAAGACTTCCGTTCTCATCGAGGGCACACTCGTATACGAGCGTTGGAGATCGTGCGCTTGCGCCATCTTTGCTCAATTCGATGACCATTGACATGTTTTCCGTTGAATCTTTCATCCAAAACCAGACCGAATCACCAGCTTTGAGCGCACTTGCAGGTACATCGGCAGGTTGTGGTCCCTCATCGTTGACAATCACGGTGTAAATGACCAACTCGTGGGCTGCTACGGGTGCTGCAAGCAGCAACATGACCATTGCAACCACAAGGGAACGCATGGTTTGGCCAAGTGCACTGAGAATAAATACAATACGCAAGGTATCTGTCGCATTGACATGGACACGCGAGTGGTTGCCCTAGCCATCTTTGGTATTCTCTTTGCATCTTCAATTACCGTCCTTCTCGTCGGCGTTGGTGAGGAAGCGGAAACAAGCGAACCAAGCTTCACGTTTGCAGCAGGTGATCCATTGTTCCAAGGTGAAGGGCACGATCACTCAAACGCCAGTCAGCACGAAGCGGGAACCGATAACATCGAACAACTTGCGTTCAACCCACTGACATCACCAGGAAACGCTGAAGTTTCCGTTGCTCGTTCACCGGATGGTCGTGTGTACACATACCAAGCGGGTTGGAACGACATGCACATCGTTGATGTCACCAACGCCTCGGACCCTCAAGTCGTTGGTGTTTACAACGACCCGAACACCCAAGTTCTCGATGTGAAGTATTTGGAGTACAACGGAAACGAGTATGTCATTCTTCAGAACCAGCTTGTCGATTCCGGCTATGCTGATCCGAACGTTGGTGAATGGGGCGATCCTTCTCAAGTCTCTGTTGTTCTCATCGATGTCACTGATAAAACAAATCCAACGTACGTTGATTCATGGTACGATGTCGATCACCCAAGTGGTCCTCACAACCTCTACCCACACATGATCGATGGGGAGTGGTACATATTCGTAGCCAACCCTGATTACGAGCAATGCGACTCTGCATTGGGTGAAGCATGTGGTGGTGTCACCATCGCTCACCTCAACCTCCAAGGCAGTGCTTCTCGAACACTTCCGGGTATCCCTGCGTCCGGGGTTGGTCACACCATCATCAAGGTCGGAGAATACGAAGTCGCTTGGGAAACAACCCGTGGTGGCTGGATTTACATCCACGACATGAC
This sequence comes from Thermoplasmatota archaeon, assembly GCA_036158745.1. Classification (GTDB taxonomy): domain Archaea; phylum Thermoplasmatota; class Poseidoniia; order Poseidoniales; family Poseidoniaceae; genus MGIIa-L2. The sequence continues at coordinate 5 of JAYYFM010000235.1, read as the reverse complement.
TGTGC
>JAYYFM010000234.1:0-1877 GCA_036158745.1 Thermoplasmatota archaeon | reverse complement strand
GTTGAGACCATGCTCTCTGAGCGTGGACGAATGCCAGGTGATGCTCCATTGACCGATGCAATCGTTGCAGAAGCAACCGATTACAAGACCATTGGTGACTTTGCTAAGGCAATTGTTGACAATGAGGCAACCGTGAAAGATGTTCCAGGTTTGAAGCGTGTCTTCCGTTTGCATCCTCCTCGAGGTGCAAAGGGGTGGGGCGGAATCAAGCGATCCTACGTCGTTGGTGGCGCACTCGGCTCCCGAGGCGACGACATCAAGGCACTCGTTGAGAGAATGATTTGAGGTGATATGATGGGTACAAAAGCAAACAAGCACCGTGGACGAAACCGATACCATGGTCGTGGAAAGAAAGCCGGTCGAGGCGCTGGAAAGCGTGGTGGCCGTGGAAATGCAGGTATGAACAAGCACCGTGTCATGACTCGAATCAAGTACATGCCAGGTCACTGGGGTATGCACGGTTTCAACCGTCACCCTTCACTACGTAACGTACACGTGACTTGCAACGTCAGCCAACTTGAAGGTATGGCTGATGGTAAGGACAGCATCAATCTTGGAGAACTTGGAATTGACAAGCTCCTCGGATCTGGTCGAATCAACGCTGCTATGAACGTCACAGTCGCCAACGCTAGCGCTTCAGCCATCGAAAAGGTCGAAGCTGCAGGTGGATCCGTCAATCTTGACGACGGTGATGACTGGGACGAATGGGAAGAAGAGTGAACAAGGAGGTCTTTGAATGAAACACAAGCCAGTACCAATCGGTGTTGTTCTTACGGGTGTCATTTACTTTGGTCTCCTCTTCTATTGGCAGTGGGATGAACTTTCAGGCGAAGGTGCAGCACGAGATGCAGCAATCTTCGGTATCGTTCTCGCAGTGGCCCACGTAGCATACGTCATGGCATGTTTCCAGCGTGATCTTCCTGCCTCGATGAAGCAACTACCAATCATTGGTCGCTATGCGAAACTCTACGGTTGGTTGATTTTCGTTTTCATCGCTGTATGGTACTGCCGTCCAGAAAAATGGGGCGGTTACGATGAAGCAGTCGGGTTCCTCCTTGTGGGTGTCTTACTGCTTGGTTTCGGTGCAGCAGCCATCCTCACATGTTTCATGTGGGGCGGTGACCAAAGCAGCCGTTTGTACGCTCTCAGCCGCTTCGTCGATGTCTACCCAGCCATCACGAAGCCTGACCGACACGTTCGCTTTGGTGAGAAGATGTGGACAACAACCTTCGTTCTCATCATTTACTTCGCTATGACCAACGTCATGCTCTATGGATTGAGCGGCCAAGCCATGGACTTGTTCAGCGGTTTCCGTTCCATCATGGCTGGTGCATCGGGTACCATCATGCACTTGGGTATCGGTCCAATCGTTACTGGTTCGATTATTATGCAACTGTTCGCAGGTGCGAAGATCATCCGTTTGGATTTGACCAACAGCGATGACAAGGCCATGTATCAGGGTGTGCAGAAGCTCCTCGTCCTGATCATGATTCCAATCGAGTCGATTCCGCAAACCTATGGTTTCCTCGACCCTTCGGAATTCCTCATCGATGAGTATGGACTTGGGTGGGCGAACTTTGTCATCGTTGCTCAATTGTTCGCAGGATCGTATCTTGTCTTTTTGCTTGATGAATTGGTTAGCAAGTGGGGTATCGGTTCGGGTATGTCCCTTTTCATTGCAGCTGGTGTTGCTCAATCGACCTTCGTCGGTACGCTCTCACCTCTCCCTACCACAGCAGGTATGGCGTACTCTGTGCAGAACCCACCAGCAGGTATTTGAGCGCTGCTTCCGAGCTCCGAGCGTCACGCTTCATGTAGCCCGACAGCAGGTAACTCGCGACTGAAAGGGTTTCCAGGGAGATGAACACGCTCACCAA
>JAYYFM010000233.1:0-1887 GCA_036158745.1 Thermoplasmatota archaeon | reverse complement strand
GCCTTTGGATACGATGACAATTGGATCCATTTACGAAAAGCCATCCACACGTACACGGGTCTCTTTTGAAGTAGGTATCCACAGACTTGGTGGAAATGCATTAACGCTGTTGAAGAACGATATTCAACTTGGAAAATCTGAGACGGTTGGAGACACATCTCAAGTTCTCTCGAGATTCCTCGGTGGTATGACCTACCGATGCTTTGCGCATGATGACGTTGTGGAACTGGCAAAATATGCAACTGTACCAGTCCTCAATGCATTGTCGGCCAAACACCACCCTTGTCAGGCAGCAGCTGACTTGATGACCGTCATGGAGCATTTCACTGACAGAGAGAACCTTGTAGTCACTTGGGTTGGTGACGGGAACAACGTACTCCATGATTTGATGCTCGCTTGTACGATGCTTGGTATCGATTTCAGGTATGCAGTCCCGGAGGGTTATGAGCCTGCAGAAGATGTTGTTGAACGATCGCAGAAATACGCTACCAAGCACGGATCTGAACTAACACGAACAGTTGATCCAAAAGAAGCTGTCAAAGATGCCCACGTCGTATACACCGACGTTTTCATCTCAATGGGTGAAGAGCATTTAGCAGACAAAATGAAGGCGTTTTCCGGGTACCAAGTCAATGAAGAAATGGTCTCTGGAATGGATGATGAGTGGCGTTTCATGCACTGCCTGCCAGCACATCGTGGTGATGAGGTCACAGACTGGGTTATGGACCACGAGCACTCCATCGTGTTTGATCAAGCTGAAAACAGAATGTGGGCCCAGATGTCACTATTGTGTTATTTCATCGCCCCAGAGGCATGGGATGCAATGGGCGAATTCATGGGTCTTGTTTAGACAAGAATTGTGATAATGAAACTCACCAAACCAAGGAGCATGGCGATACGAAGTCGCGTCGCAACTGCATAATCCTCACCCTTCCACATTGGACCATTCAAACTCATCAGCAGGACGATTGCAGGTGATTGCAGGAGCAGTTGTCCAAACAAAAACGGTCCTTGCCAGTATGGAATGTACAAGAATACAATTCCTATGAGCGTGAGGACATAGGCAATCATTCGACTGTTTTCCTTTCCGATTTTCATTGGCAAGGTTTGTCTCGAATCAGAATCAGCTTCCATATCTTGGCAATCCTTGATGATCTCCCTTGCCAGGTTGACAAAGAACACAACACCTGCAACATACCAGCACAAAGGTACGTCGAGTCCTTCTATAGACGAGGCTCCATAGAGAACAACTGCTGCCACGAGCGAGGATATGGCGATGTTACCTACCAAACCCTTCTGCTTTGTCCGAGGCCCATGGTCGTATGTGAGCATGAGAATGATTGCAGCCACATAGATACCTGCGGTGTATGCCTGAGATCCTTCCATCAGGTAAAGACATCCAAGAAGCGAAGCTACGCTCAGCAGCGATAGGAAGCCAATCAACATCTTGGTTTCAGAGATGCTGATTGAACCATTGACAAGCGGGCGAGAAGGGTGGGCAACCTTATCGATTTCAACGTCACTCAAATCGTTGAGCGCATTACCTGCAGCCATGAAGAACAGAACCGAAAGCGTCGCCAGTGCAACTTCTGGATAATCGAGCAGCGCTTCAAAATCAAGCAACGCAAACGCAGCCCCAAGAGGTGTTGCAATGAGGGCCAAACCAAGATTCTTGATTCGCATCAATTGAATTGATGCAACAAGTTTGTTGGCCATGACTCAGCCAAGAGCCACCGACACTTGTTCCTTTTCTCTTAGGCGGTTGCACGAGCCCAAACACAAACACGCATTCGGAAGCCCCCGATGTCGGTGTTTTCGTCGAATCCGACCTTGATAAATCGACGATCTCGAGCGAGAACGTTACCAAGTTGGTTCATGGTCGCACCC
>JAYYFM010000232.1:0-1891 GCA_036158745.1 Thermoplasmatota archaeon | reverse complement strand
CTCTTCAAGGAAGTGATTCCTGTGTGAATCGGCTCGGTTCTGCGAGGTTTGATTTTCGAGTCCAGTGTTTTCAACAATGGTGATTGTGTCTGTTGCTCTGTTTGCAATCCACAATTCATTTGCTCGACCTGGGTGGAATTCTAAGTCACGAGGATCGTTGAGATAGTCCGTCGTGTCTGCGATGACAACTTCATCAAATCCAACGCCGAATTTCTCGACGACCATTGCCTCCTTTGCTTCCGATGCATAAGTTGGTAGAGAAAACAGAAGCAAGAGAATGGCAAGGATGATTGTCTGCCTTCTGAGCATAAATGTACCTGCAATCCGATACTTATGATATGTTGCCAAGACAGTGTCAATTTTCCGACACGGATGAACCTGATTTCTTATTCCGATTCATCCAATGAAGAATCATGAAGGCTAAGCCGGAGAACGCTAGCCGCTAATGCCGCGGATAGAATGAATAGAATTGCACCCGTATATCCAGGAATCCCGATTCCGACGCGAATGACAACCGTAGAAAGAATGAATCCAGTGTTTCGAGCAAGTTGAGGGAAATCGGTGATGTGTTTGTACGAAACCAAGAGAATAATGATGTCAGAAACGACAAGCCACGTAAAGAAATCCGAAAAGAACACCGTTCGACTGAGACCCGTTTCACCATCGATCACACCCAAGGACCAGTTGGCGAATGAGTACAGTGCAACAAGAACGTAGACAAGAACCAGGCCACAAGCCAACATCTTCTTCTGTTGGACAAAGGCCTGAATTGAAGCATCCTCTTGTCGAAGGACCTTGGGATTTGACGTCTGAGCCCGGAAGTAAAGGGCAGTTCCAAACAGGACAACGAAGGCAACAGCTTCGACTGCAATGAAAGCCACATCAGCATCGATGGTGATGTTGTCCGCACCTCCAAGATCGGCCAAATTCTTGAAGATATCACGAACAACGAGAAGTGTGACAACCTCGAACTGTTTTCCAATTGAATTCGAAAACGATTCAGGAATCGCTCGAATCAATTCATACACTTCGTATGCAAGAATAATCGAGAATGGTGTGTACAGCGCATCAAGATACGAATCAAAAAGGGATTTCAAATCATCAGACTCAATGACCTTGAAATCGTACAAAACACAGCACAGAAGATGAAGAAGAAATCCAACGATGGCGAAATTAATCGCCATACGTCGTAAGAATGCATCGGTTGACGAACCAAGCATTCGCTCATAGACTGTCGTAGCATTCACGACCCTAGAAACGTCGTTCCTTGTAAATAGGGTTGTTCTGAGGCATCAGAGATTACTTAACCAATACCGGAACAATCCGGCCGCGGTTGTATTATTTTTCTTCATTTGATTCAATACCGTTGCCTCTTTGCAGACGCCATGACATGTATGTGAACAATGCAAGAATTCCTGTCCATACGCTGATAGCCTTCAGTTCAGCAGGAGCATCTGTTAATTGATCGTCACAACTCATTGGCTCGATGTAACAAGGATCTGTGAAATAACCATACAAGTATGCAAGGAAAAAGACCAGAAGAAAAACGAACGAGAGCAAGTTGACGGCAAAAATTGGAAACATTGCTTTTCGCTCGTTTCGGAGGAGGGCTATCACTCCTCCGAGAAAATAGACGATGGCTATGCAAAACAGAACAATCAACAACAGATTGATGTAAACATACCAACCCATCACGAAGGTGGAAAATATGGCCATGGAGAGAATGATGAAGAAGAGAGCACCGGCCCTCAATCTCAAATCAACATTCAGTTCTTGCACAGTTCGAAATAGATGCAGAGATTTACAATTCTTGCGATGAACCAAACACTTGCTCACAGACTATCAATGCACCTATGCCTCATGGATATCCCTGTCTTGTAAGTTGGGATGT
>JAYYFM010000231.1:0-1893 GCA_036158745.1 Thermoplasmatota archaeon | reverse complement strand
AGCGCTTCGTTGGTACAGTTGACAATTCAACTTACCGTCTGCCACATGGAATTGAAAGAAGGCGTGACAAGGCATCAAGGCCATCTCATCGAGTTCACCGACGTTCCATGCTGAAACGATGATGCGTCGGCTGTTTGGATTGTTCTTGATTTGGTCAATGGCTTGTTCGACTTGATCGATGATGCGCCCATCTTTGGTTTCCCACTTGCGCCACTGCTTTCCATAGACGGGACCAAGGTCACCGTTTTCATCAGCCCATTCGTTCCAGATTCGAACACCGTTTTCTTGGAGGTATTTGACGTTCGTATCGCCCTTGAGGAACCAAAGCAATTCATGAACAATGGAACGTAGGTGGAGCTTCTTTGTGGTCACCATTGGAAATCCTTCAGATAGATCAAAACGCATCTGATATCCGAAGACAGAAAGCGTGCCTGTGCCTGTTCTATCGCCCTTTTCGACACCGTTGTCGAGAATGTGTTTCATCAGGTCAAGATACTCTTGCACATGCTCACCAAGAGTCGGTCATCGATGGAAGCCCTTGAGGGTTACCGAGCATCAAGGAGCGCCGAGTGCGAGGATGCTTCCCATCAACTGGTCTGTAAAACGACGGTAGAAGGCTGCAAGTTCGCTTCGAATTTCATGCTCTTCCTTCTCAGCTAGCGCCTTCAGTGATGTTGCAGATTGATTTCCTCCATTAACATCGGTCAGCCACTGATACCAGGTGACACCTTCCCCAGATTGAATCGTCACTCGCTTGTGCAATCGTGGAATTTTGTGTTTTTGTGGTTCCATCATTGCCCTAGTACCAATCATGGCAATTGGAACGACAACGCACTCAGGATAAGATGCTGCTAAACGTGCTACACCCGTCTTTCCTGGTAAGAGGAAGGGGGCTTCAGTTCGTTTTGATCGAGTGCCTTCTGGAAAGATTCCCAAAGCACGTCCTTGGTCAAGGACGTCTGCTGCACTCGAGAGTGCGTCGAGGCCACCACTTTCTCGCTGCGTCTCGATTTGTCCTGTTGACTTCATGACAAAACGGGTCCCGAGTTTCTCAAAATGGCCATCCTTGGCGAGGTAGTGTGTTGTCCTTCTCGATGCGAGAATCACCATGATCGGATCTACGTGTGACAAGTGATTCGCTGCAAGGATGACACCACCTTTGCGAGGTATGTGATGTTCGCCTCGAATTCTCAAACGCAACAGGAAACGGAATGTTGGCCCGAGGGTCAAGCGCAAGAAGTTGTAAAACAGGAATCGAGACGGTTTGTTTCCTGTTGTTGGAATCAACCAATGTTCCCGCAGCGCTTCCCACGCAGCGACCACTTCTTGGTCTGCATCCATGGCTACCGCTTGGCCACTGGGGTTTTGATGCTTTTGAGATGAATCAACTTGAGGTGTTGATTTGTTGTCTAATCGATATCAACCCATGGTGAACTTTCACAGGTTCCATCATAGTACATGATTCCATACTCGAAGCTACCAGAAAATTGAACTTCTTCACACCCAGAATCACAAAATCCATCTGGGCTGTTGAATGTGAGAATTTTGTTCCATGATGAACCCGAACCTCCATCTCCGAAATTGTTCCAATTTGCTCGCTTGAACCCTATTTCTTCAGTTGTACCATCGGAGAATTTCACCGTGATATCAACCCACAAGGTCTGGCTTTCTTGGTATGTTTCCGACTCTTCGAGCCACCATCCACCGCCTCCGTTGACAATTTCGACTCTTACCTGAAGGGAATTTTGAGCATCAACACTTGTCGAATTGAAGCCATAGTCGTAGCCACCATACATTTCTTCGTACCCCTCTCCACAGCCGATGATGCTACTGGATGTACAACCTGCCATTGTCATCAAGAGCATCGAAACAAAAACAAAGAAATTGGCCTTT
>JAYYFM010000230.1:0-1913 GCA_036158745.1 Thermoplasmatota archaeon | reverse complement strand
GTGGTTATTTCTTTACAATGGTTTGTATCTGACGACTCTACATTTTGATGCGACGCTTTGAAAAAAGGCAAGCATCAGGAATCGCTATGAGCGGGAAGACTGCACTCATCACAGGGATTACTGGACAAGATGGTTCCTACCTTGCCGAATTGCTTCTTGAGAAAGGGTACACCGTCTATGGATTGGTCCGCCGAGTATCGCAACCGAGCCTTGGCCGTAACCTCATCAACCACTTGATGGGCAACGAAAACTTCCACCTATTGAACGGCGATCTTGCTGATCAAAACTCAATCGACAATGCCGTGCACCAAGTGAAGCCAGATGAGTTCTACAATCTCGGAGCTATGTCGTTCGTACCAGAATCGTGGCGCTCGCCAATGATGACGGCTGATATCACCGGACTTGGTGCACTTCGCTGTCTTGAAGCTGTTCGAAAGCATGCTCCAGATTGCCGGTTCTACCAAGCAGGCTCCAGCGAGCAGTACGGAAAGGTGCGAGAAGTTCCTCAATCCGAGCAGACCCCGTTCCACCCACGTTCACCGTATGGATGTGCAAAGGTCATGGCCTTCGAAATCACTCGAAACTACCGTGAGTCGTACAACATGTTCGCATGCACTGGAATCCTCTTCAACCACGAAAGCCCACGACGCGGTCTTGAATTCGTCACACGAAAGGTGACCATGATGGCAGCTCGAATCAAGCATGGCTTCGATGAATGCCTCCACATCGGCAACGTAGATGCCAAGCGTGATTGGGGATTCGCTGGCGATTATGTTGAGATGCAGTGGAAGATGCTTCAACAAGATGCGCCTGATGATTACGTCATTGCAACGGGTCGAACCCACAGCATTCGTGACATGATCAGTCTCGCCTTCTCACATATTGGTTTGAATTTAACCTGGTCTGGCGAAGGTGTTGATACCATTGCAACCGATCAAAACGGTGTGGTTCGAGTACGAACCAATCCGAAATTCTTCCGTCCTGCTGAAGTTGATCTGCTAATCGGAGACCCAGCATATGCGAAGGAAAAACTCGGCTGGGAAACCAAGACAACGTTCGAACAACTCATTCAGATGATGGTCGAATCCGACTTAGCCATTGTTCAGGAAGCCGTTGATGGAGGCTATGCTCCACCAACACCACCGGAATGATCAGCAGATTTTTGCATCAGCCGGTTGAACAACGGCGGAATCAACGCAATCCAGAACATCTGGTAGTAACCACCAGGGAGTTGAGGCGACTCATCGTACGGACGTAGTCGCTCGTACGGCGTGCTTGAGCGAAGATGATGCGCAGCATGGAGAGGGAGGTTCATCAGTGTGTATCGTGACCAACGTGTACGACTTTCCCAAGCATGACCTGCATTCGGTCGTTCATCTTCACCACGTTCGAGGCCGTGATGTTGAATGAAGTTCACAAATTCAAGCAAATAGATTGCAACGACGGCTTGACCGACAAACGCTGCAACATAAGGTAGACCCCACACGGCGAGAGAGGCGAGTAATACAAGTTCGACCAGAATTGAAATGGTTGTGTCCTTTTTCCTGATTCTGTATGCGTTCCGGAGTTGTCGAGGGACGGTTCGCACAAGATGACCATAAACACTGCGTCCCCATGGAGAACTGGTTGGATCGACCTTGCGAGCCCAATGCTTGTGGTGTGTATGGTTGTGTTCGACTGTGAAATGGAGATAGAGAACGCACAATAAGTCAAGGCGCCCCAACCACCAACTGGATGAGCGTGGCTTCCTATGTCCAAGTTCATGTGCAGCAACAACGCCAGCTGCACCTGTTGCAAGACCTGCGGAAATTGCGGGAATGACGATCGAAACCGAACCAAGTCCGGCCCAAATTCTGTACAGAAGACAAATCACAACAATCGGGACAAGAATGCCGTGGAGGTGAACGATAACG
>JAYYFM010000229.1:0-1927 GCA_036158745.1 Thermoplasmatota archaeon | reverse complement strand
CAAACCAAGAACGACCATGATCCCTATGATAATCCACTGCTGGTTCTCTTGCATTTCACCAACAGTAGCGAAATAGAACAACAGGGTTGCAACAAACGCAAGTGCGATTGTGTTGCGGAAGAATCCCATGCCTATCGCTCCATCCAAGAACTCCCTGCTTATGACGATGATGCCGCCTCGGGTGTTGAAAGTAATTCAAGAAGACCGTCCAATGCCTTCCTTCGATGGCTGAATTTCTCCTTAACGGAAAGGTCCACGTCAGCAAACGTTAGGCCATTCGTCGTCTGAACGATGCCCTCTCGCTTGAGGTCATTTGGTACAAAGATCGGATCAAATCCAAAACCGTCCTCTCCGCTTGCTTCTGCGGCGAGAGCGCCTTGACAAACACCGCGAGAAATGAAGACATCACCATCGAGAAGAAGCGCCGCAACGGCCCGAAACTCTGCATTTCTGTTGTTGTCCTCCTCCATCAATTTGAGAATACCATTGCAACCAAGCGTCTTCAAGACGTACGCCGAATAGACGCCAGGAAAACCATCCAAAGCGTCAACAAACAAGCCTGCATCTTCAACCATGAGTGCATCATCTGGATGCGGAAGGTGTGCTTGAGCTTGCTGAAGTTTTGAGCGAGCAACGATTTCCAAATCGTCGCATTGTGGTTCGGAAATGTCAACTCCTTCAACGATCAATTGTTTGACCTCAAAGCCGAGTGGTTCGAGTGCATGCTTGGCTTCTCGCACCTTCCCAACGTTTCCAGTCATGAACCAAACGGTGCGCATGGAGGTGCCTTAGAGGTGGCCATTGATGGTTGTTCGGATTTATTGAAGCACGAACTTCATGGTCTGTCCCGATAAGCAGATACCATGCTGCAGCAAGTTCTGATGGTTGCGCTCGGTGGAGGCATCGGTGCAACACTTCGTTATTTGACATCGGAATGGATTACAAGTGACGGTTTTCCGTGGGCGACGCTCTGTGTCAACCTCATCGGTTCGTTTCTGATGGGTGCACTCGCCATTGGTCTTGCTGAAAGCATGATTTCCAAAGATTTGGCACTCCTCCTTGGTACGGGGTTACTCGGTGGATTGACCACTATGTCTGCATTTTCTGTTGAAACCATCCAAATGATCGAAGAAGAGAACCTTGGTCTTGCAGCAGGATATGTTGGTGCAACCATGCTGCTATGCCCACTTCTCGCCCTCGTAGGTTGGAAACTTTCTGGGACACTTCTAGCCTCAACCTGAGGTTTAAGTGGAAGAGGGTTGAGGCTCATACAATGTCAAACGAACACTTGATTATGAAGCTGAACGAGGCCCTCGGTTGGGAATTGAGAGCCATCAATATGTATGCGCATTACGCAGCGTATATCCGCGGAATTCATCGCATGCAACTCGAACCCCACTTCACCTCGGAAGCAAATGAATCGATGGTTCATTCCAACATTGTTCGATCAGCCATTGTTAAACTCGGTGGCGTGGCTGTAACGGAGAGAAATCCAATGCCAATTGAACACGTTTCCTCCTACACCGATATGCTCGCACAGTCGCTGATAACGGAGACGAAGGCTGCTGAAGTCTACGGTGAACTCATGCCGATGATTGAAGATGCAGGCGATGCAGATCTTTACGATGCAATTGAGCAAATCTATCTCGCAGAAGTTCGCAGCGTCGAGGAGCTAGGGCGACTCGTCGAGTGATTAAGCACGTATACTGAGCATGCGTTCAAGTGCGAGAAGTGATCCTTCCTGCACCTCGTTTGAAACTGAGATTTGGTTGTGGACCTGCCCATCTGCAAGTTTCTCGAGAAGATCCATCAAATAAGCAGGGTGAATCATGTACATGGTCGAACATGGACAAATTTCTGGATCGAGACATTCGATGTGTTTGTCGGGATGCTCGTCAGCAAGACGTGCAACCATGTTGATCTCCGT
>JAYYFM010000228.1:0-1945 GCA_036158745.1 Thermoplasmatota archaeon | reverse complement strand
GCGAAGACTTCGCTGTGGTCGTTGGCGAGTTTTTGACTCAGTGAGCAACCGTTCGACCAGCCGGTGAGGTAGATTCTGCTCTCGTCGATGGAGTGGTTGGCCACCACCCTGTCAACGATTTCAAGGATCAGGCCGGTGTCGTTGAGCTGCATCTCACCGGCGGTGCTACAGCAGTAGCCTGAGTTCCACGAGTTGTCGTGGCCCTGCGGCCAAACAGCCACCACCCCGTTCTCCTCCGCGATGTCGTCGAACTGGGACAAGTCGCGCTGGTTTTCCATGGTGAGGGTGTTTCCGTGAATATCCAACACCAGTGGCACGTCCGCAGACAAATTGACCGTCTTGGGTACAAAGACGTTCCAGCACCGCTCCATCTCCTCGTGGTTCATGCACTCAATGTAGTCGAGACCCTCGAACACCTCGTCGACGGAACCCTCACCGGCGGTCCCACCTGGGAGACGTTCGTCTTGCGAAACGCATCCGCTGAGCGTCATCGATAGCAACAACAGCGAACAGAGGACCGCTGGGCTCGTTCGCATGAGGTGAACTCCAAGGTCTCATGAATAAACTCTTTTGCGACCAAAACAGGAAAACCATCGCACTATGACTCAATAATCTGTTTCGCCTGAATCCAAATTGAAAGAAGATCTTCATTCTTCATCGAGTCACGTTGTTTCTCTACGGTAATTGCTGAACTAAAAGAAATCGATAAAAATAACAGGAATCAAAAACTCTCTCCTCATCGGGGAATCAATGGCGAACGTCCTGACCTTGGACAACATCAACGTCGAAGGCAAAACCGTCTTGGTTCGCGTTGACATTAACAGTCCATTGGATCCATCGACTCGAGCCTTTCTCGATGATACTCGTATTCGTGCCATTCTTCCAACCATCAACCGATTATCGAAGGCAAAAACTGTGTTGATCGCTCATCAATCACGCCCAGGAAAGAACGATTTCACGAGTACGCTGGGTCATGCCCGTGAGTTGGGACGTCTCCTTGGACGACCAATCAAGTGGGTGCAAGACATTCACGGCGAGAAAGCAATGAAAGCGATTGAAGCCATGAACGATGGAGACATCCTCATGCTCAACAACATTCGAATGGATCCAGAAGAAGTCGGATCAAAAGGTGATGCACTTGCCTTTTCTGAAACATCACTGGTTCAGGACTTGGCCAGTGTTGCTGATGTTTTTGTCAACGATGCCTTTGCATGTGCACATCGAAATTCACCAAGCATCGTTGGATTCGCCCACCACCTACCATGTGTTGCAGGTGAATTGATGGCTCACGAAATTCGTCAACTCGATTTTGCACTCGATGCACCTGCACGTCCTTGCATCGCTGTCCTCGGTGGAATCAAAGTTGACGACAGCATCGAAGTTGCATTGAACATGCTGAACAACTCCATCGCAGATGAGGTATGGCTTACTGGGGGAGTTGCCAATCTTGCAATTCACCTTTCAGGCCATCATATTGGTGATGGCAACGTCGAGTTCCTTCAGAATGAATTGAAGGATGCCTGGGGGCCAACCGTTGATTCTGCGAAATCTCTCCTAGCCACGTACGCTGACAAAATTGTCCTTCCAGTCGATGTTGCGGCAAATGTGGAAGGTAATCGAATTGATCTCAATGTCGAAGAGTTACCAATTCATGCTCCATTGTTCGACCTCGGACTCCAATCGATTCGTGCGTTGTCAACACGCATCAAAGAGGCCGGAACCGTCATTCTCAATGGTCCTGCAGGGGTGTTTGAAATCCCTGACTTTGCACTCGGAACCATCGAAATGCTGAGTGCCTGTGCAGAAACCAATGGATATGCACTGATGGGCGGTGGCCATACTGCGACATTGGTCAGTCAACGCGGTATGAGTGACAAGATGGGTCACGTGTCCACCGGAGGTGGTGCATGTTTGGACTACATCGCGGGACGAACTCTTCCTGGTA
>JAYYFM010000227.1:0-1946 GCA_036158745.1 Thermoplasmatota archaeon | reverse complement strand
GATGAGATCCTCAACGGTACTGAACCATTGAATCCTGATACCGATGGTGACGGCTTCTGTGACGGCATCAACGCTGTTGCTGGCGTTTGTTTCGCTGGACCAGATCCATATCCAAACGATGCGAATTTGCCGTTGGATACCGATGGTGACGGACTACCAGACGATGACTCTGGTTGGACTGGACCACCGTACGCTGACGATGACGACGACAACGATGGATTCCCTGATGCTTCAGAAGATGCATGTGGTTCTGATTCACTCGATGCCAGCAGTATCCCTGCTGACATGGACGGCGACACCATCTGTGATGGTGACGACGATGACATGGACGGCGATGGAATTGAGAACGTGAACGAAACGGGCGATCTTGGTGTTCCTCCGGGCAGTTCACCAACCAATCCTGATACGGACGGTGATGGTATCTGTGATGGTCCTGAATCACCAGTGACCAGCAACTGTACGGCTGGACCGGACATGTTCCCACTCGACCCATCTGCATGGGAAGACACCGATGGTGACGGCTATCCAAACGAGTTGTTCCCACCTTCGAACAGCACACCGCCACTCGAAGAGGACCTTGACGATGACAACGATGGATGGAGCGACATTGATGAAGTCAACTGTGGTTCTGACCCTGTTAATGCAAGTGATATGCCTGTTGATGAGAACGGTGATGGAATCTGTGACGTCCTCGATCTTGATTGGGACGATGACGGTATTCCAAATGTCAACGAGACCGATACGGGTGTCTATGTTGATGAAAGCGATACGGGAACCGACCCATGGAATCCTGATACCGATGGTGATGGCTTCTGTGACGGACCGTTTGCAGTCATGAACGGTACAGAGATGATCTGTGCTGCTGGACCGGATCCATTCCCACACGACCCGAACATGCCGATGGATACCGATGGCGATGGATTGCCAAACGAGCTGCCAGAGGATTACATCGGTAACTTGGTTGAAGATACGGACGATGACAACGATGGATACAGCGATGTGTCTGAGTTGAATTGTGACTCCAACCCACTCGATGCAACATCGACACCGACCAACGACTTGGACGGAGACGGACTCTGTGATGCAGAAGACCCTGATGTTGACGGTGATGGTTTGTCGAACGAGACGGAACTTGCTGAAGGTTCACTCACCTCCTACATGAACGCCGATACCGATGGTGATGGCGTCTGTGATGGACCGTCTGCACCTGCTCTGCCTGCTGGTATCTGTGTTGCAGGACCTGATGCCTTCCCAGACGACCCAGCCGCATCGTTGGATACCGATGGTGATGGAGATCCTGACGAACTTGTTGATGGAATCACGACCGACTTGGTTCTTGATACAGACGATGACAACGATGGTTGGGAAGATGTTGACGAGCTTGCTTGTGGAACCAATTCGAAGGATGACATGAGCACACCGTTCGATGGTGATGACGATGGCATCTGTGACGTGTTGGACACGCAAACGCTTCATTACACCATCTACAACGGTACCGATTGGATTGAAGCAAACGTGTTTGAAACCTATGTCAACCAATCCGGCTTCATGCTGATGCCAAACCTAACCGGTATGGAGCAGGGAACATGGTCGATTTTCCCAGAACTCCCTGCAGGTCTAGAATTCAGTGGTACACAGATTGCACGATCGGGCGAAACAGGATACATCACAGGGGTTCCGACGGAAGCATCACCGATGACCAACTACACCGTAACAGCCGACAACGGCCGTGTGAACATCAGTTTCACCTTCGGTTTGGCTGTTCTCAACGACTTTGATGGCGACAGAGTGCCGGATGAGCCATCGCTCACAGGTCTTGAAGAGGACTTGGACGATGACAACGACGGTCATTCGGACATTATCGAAGTCAAATGTGGTACGGATCCGTTGAACCAAACCAGCATCCCTGATGTTGATGCAGAAGGCAACTGTATCGAAGGTAGGTA
>JAYYFM010000226.1:0-1960 GCA_036158745.1 Thermoplasmatota archaeon | reverse complement strand
CAATCAGCGGTACACCTTCAGTTGTCACAAGCAACACAACTTACACAGTTACTGCTGACATTAGCGGAACTACCTATCAAGGAACTGTTTGGTTAGCAACTATGACATTTGGAACAATCACATCTCCAGTAATGGGTGCTGAACTAGACCTTGGTGAAGCGATGACGCCGATCACGCTCAACTACACATCTCAAGCAGGTAGTTCTACAGTATACAACGGTAATGGGACTGTATGGGTGGAAAGCGAGATGCTAAATTCAAATGCCCCCGTTGCGGTGAGAGAACTTGTTGAATTCCGTGGCGAACTTTACTTTGTTGGCACAGACAATACGAATGGAAGTGCTTTGTGGAAGACTGATGGAACAGTAAACGGAACAGTGATGGTCAAAGATATCTTATCAATAACGGGAATTGGTTATGGTGGCGTTGGTGGCGATCCGCAAACTGGGCAACGAGCCATTAAGGAACTGACGGTCGTTGGCGATACACTATTTTTCGCTGCATGGTATTCCCAATCAGACGGTTACGAATTGTGGAAGAGTGATGGAACTGCTAGTGGAACAGTGATGGTCAAAAATATCAACACATACGGCCAAAAAGGAAGTGAACCAAGGTATCTTAGAGCGGCAGACGACGTACTCTATTTCTTTGCAGATAATACAACGACTTCAGGTACGAGCAGTTATTTGAGTTTATGGAAGAGTGACGGAACCACGAACGGAACCATCCAATTGAGTTCTTCACATTCTACCGGCATCGGTAGTCACTCAACAGTTGTTGGAAACACTATCTTCTATAATTGCGGAGATTTATGTGTAAGCGATGGAACGGCTAACGGAACAATAACAATCCCTATCGGCAGTTCAAGTGGCGGTGTGATTGCACCGAATTTCGTGGCCATAGGTAACGAGGTTTACTTTAATGCAGATGATGGTACACACGGTTATGAATTGTGGAAGACTGATGGAACAGTAAACGGAACAGTGATGGTCAAAGATATCAATAATGGAGGCGGAAGTGGAGTGTCCAATTTCTGGGGCTCTGCTCTCGGAAATACGTTGATTTTCAGAGCATCGGATGGTACCAATGGAAGCGAATTATGGAAGAGCGATGGTACTGCCGCAGGCACGATGATGCTCAAGGATATTCAATCCGGCAGTCAGTCATCCTATGTGCCAAAAGATTTCATCACCTTGAACAACCATGTTTATTTCTTAGCATCCACAGATTATGGAACCAGTACCACCCACTATGGATTGTGGGTTACCGACGGGACATCATCGGGTACGCAACCGGTAAACGATACCATTACTGGAATCCAGGCAAGTTTTGGAGCGACCGGATCTTCGACTCAAAACAGAGCTCTTCTCTATCCGGTTGGAGATACGCTCTTCATGTTTGCAGAAAACAGTTTGCACAAGACGATTGAAGGTTCAATTGAATCGGAGAAAATTACGACTGTCTATGGGGCCGGCTATCAAGCAGAGGGTACCGCCATTGGGTTCTATGATAACACTCTCTACTTCAGTGGATGCCCATCAGTAAACCCTTGTAACACGGAGATGTACAGATATAGCCCGACAAACATTACTCTGAACCTGCCCCCTCCGGTTTCATGGGAAATTCACCCAGAATTACCTGAGGGTATGACCCTTGTTAACGGCGTAATCAGCGGCACACCGTCAGTCTATGCACTGAACCAAACCTACACGATTTATGCCAATCAGAGCGGTTATTCGACCACGCACGAGCTGTACTTCAGTGTGGATACGGACAACGCGCATACGGTGGTTGAGAATCAGACCATCGATCCAATTGGCTTCCATCCTCCGTTCAACAACGGTACGACCTGTTGGACGGTTTCTCCTGGATTACCAGGAAACCTCTCGATCGATTCGAGTACGGGTGAAATCACCGGTTCAGTCAATGGAACACTGACCAATAGCACTTACACGGTTAC
>JAYYFM010000225.1:0-1962 GCA_036158745.1 Thermoplasmatota archaeon | reverse complement strand
CGTCAAGGTGAACAGTTGCATTGACTCGGTCGCTCCAAGTCTTCCCAGACAATGGGTCAGCCACGGTGTAATTGTTTTGCAAATCAGCGAAGACAAGTCCGAGATCGATGGTGGCATCGGGATCGTCCCATACATCGTTGTACTTGACCTCCAAACCGTGAATTGCTCCAAACGATTCGTTGCGCATGACGGCATCTCTCAATACCACATATGGGCCTTCGTACGAAGGAGAAGGGAATCGTTCATCGGTCCCAACAACGTCTTGGTTGTTCTTGAGGTTCGAATGCAAATTCCTCAGATTATCCAGCAAGGTAAGATCATCAGGAATAACACCTCCACCGACTGGTTCCATGAGTACGTAAACATATTTCCAACCAGCACTGTCGTAATTCGAATTAATGTCATCGCGAACCGACATGATATCCATGTCTTCGTTCACGAAATCGGACAGGTCAAAATCGGTTTCGAGTTGCATAGCACCAATGACCGAGGCTGCTGAAATAGCGATGGCTACAAGGAAAACACCGACTTGCTGCTTTCGATGAAGTTCAAGCAGGGGTTGTGTCAGGTTGGTCAGCTTCAATGGCTTACGCAATTGAGTGGTTGTGTTTGCGTTGAAAGTTACATGGAGGGCTCCGATGAGGAGCGTTGAGGTCAAGAAAGCACATACGACTCCGAAGGCGAGTGCAATACCGAATGTTGCGAGTGGTGGTAGAGGCGAGACAAGATTTGCAAGGAACGCTGCAACCGTAGTTACCACCGCGAGCGAGAGCGGAATACTCAATTTGCCACAAGCTCGCATCCATGCTTCTGCAACAAACTCGGTGTTGTTTCGATGGTACGCGAACGAACGCTGCAGGTGGATTGCATAATCGATGCCCAAGCCAAGGACGAGTGGAGCAACGGCGACTTCAAGCGCCGTGAATCGAATACCCAAGAGATTGAGCGATCCATAGGTGCAAATCAAGGCCACATTCAGACTGATAACAGGGAACAAGACCCCTTTGATGTTTCTGAATGCGACAAACAATAGTGCAATGACAACCAATGTTGCAAAAAGAATCAACAATGCGAGATTGTCGAAGGTCCCTTGATCGATGTCGTAAGACATCAGGTCGAGAGATGCTACCGAATAATCAAGTTCGGATGATTCACTGACATCCGAAAATGCAAGCCGTATTTGGTGTTGAATTTCACGACGCTCATCCTCTGGCAGTTCGGGATCAATCTCGATTACCCACGCTGTTGAATCAGCAGCAGGAACTGCGTCACCTTCACCATTGAAGAGGTACGAACAGGTTTTGCTGATGTCAAGGTTCTTGTTTATGAGTGCTGAACCGACAAAGTTCACCGTACTTAGCAAAGCATCGTCTTGGTTGATGGAACATGTTGTATCTTCGTCAACAACAGCATCGACAAGCGAAGGCCAGTCCTGATAATCAGAGAGCGTTGTCCCGGGTGATTGCTCGTCGAGAGCGATTTGAATCATACCTGGAGAGGTCGTCCAGGAAACCACAGCGGACAACTCAACGCGTTCATCTGATTGGAGTGCTAGTAAATCAGCATCCATTTTTTTGAGCGAATTGATGCTAAGCACATTTCCACCGTTATCATCTGTCACATGAACAAACATCGGCCTTGACTCATCAGGGAAGTAGGCGTGAATCTCTTCATGGGCTTTGTTGGAATCCGATTCTGGAGCAAAATCGTTCAAATCCGTACGAAACTCAGGAGGCGAAGCCAAGAGATGCGCACTCAGTCCTACGGTTAGAAGAGCAGAAACAATGAGAATCGGAACGGACAGACGCTTGAACAGACCGGCGTATTCCGCCATTAGGTCCTCATAGTTCGAGGTGTCCATGCGCAGTCCGAAGGGTAGAGGGTGTTTAAGTGACAGGGTGAGATGGTCGCTCTCGAAGTGAAAACCTGCTTTCTCGTGGACGGCAAGGTTCAATATGGGGT
>JAYYFM010000224.1:0-1972 GCA_036158745.1 Thermoplasmatota archaeon | reverse complement strand
CATGCGTCAGGATCATCAGCTCCCTGCCCAATTTGGGCTTAACACACATACATACATACATTCCCATCAGGTGTAGTCCACAAAAGTGAAGTCCACAAAAGTGAAGTTCACAAAAGTGAAGTCCACAAGTGGAGTACCGTCGTCGTCGTGCGCAGTGCATTGGCACGACGCCAAGTGCTGAATTATATGTCATCATCCCACACGGCACCAACAGTGAAAAACCGCCTCTGTATTTACTTCCCACACAACTGCTGCTACAAGCCACCGATTAGCCAATACAACCGATGACACATACATACATACATACATCATCATCATCATCATCATGCGTCAGGATCATCAGCTCCCTGCCCAATTAGGGCTTCACGTCGTTGTGTCTAGCAGCATCAACAAGTGGCAGTGCCACAAGTATCCCACACTGCAACAACGATTCCAGACCAGGTCAATGATGACCGACCATTTGAAGGGGTCAGCTTCAAGCCAGTCTATCTTGGGGTCATCATATGATCCACCGTCAACATATATACAGACTTGTATTGCACATACATGAGGCAAGATAATGTTGAGATGGTCCCACCATGTAGACATTTTCGGGACCCTGCATTTTATTGTGCGATGCCTCGCAGATCGGTCGGAGGGACCGCTCCCCCCTTGTAGCTGCCGCCGCCGCCGATGCAGTTGTACTCCACCCGCTTCAGCGTCTTCTCCGACGTCAGCAAAGGACATTGAATCCCGTCCCAACCATGTTAATTCATGGTCACCAGCTCGGGAGGAGCCGATGGATGGGGCCCCTTTTTCTCTCTCCCCGGGCTGCCAGACAGGCCCCAGGGGACGACGAACGGGTGGCCATCCCGCCCCCTGGCCTTCGGCCTGAGGAGTAACATACATACATACATACATACATACATTCCCATCAGGTGTAGTCCACATAAGTGACACCGAAGTGACACAGAAGTGAGACGTACCGTCGTCGTGCGCCAGTGCATTGGCACGACGCCAAGTGCTGAATTGTAGTTTCAATCATCCCACACGGCACCAACAGTGAAAAACCGCCTCTGTATTTACTTCCCACATCTGCTGCTACAAGCCACCGATTAGCCAATACAACCGATGACCACAGATGATGGTACTGGCCGCCTCAGACATGCGAGGTGCGAAGGTGAACAAAACGAAGGAGAACATGCGGTGTGTTTGTATAGAGCACATGTCTTGTCTCCAACAAAACGAAGGTGAACATGTGTGTGTAGGCGCATGCCTGTCTCCATGGTACAATCCTGGCGGTTAAAGAAGGAAGACACTCAAAACTCAAGGGATTAAAGGGGGAATGAGTGCTTCCAGGGGAAGGAGAGGGAGAATCACTCACTGTGGGGGACGCACAAAAAATGTGAGTGTGCCAGATGCTATCCCATGCGCCGGCGGAGTTCAGACAAGAGATACGTTGCCTACGCAGTGACGCTTAAGCGTGACGAAAAAACACTGATGAACCGACATGTAATGAATGACAAACAACACAACACAACGACGATTACCAGACCAAACAATGACGAAGCCGTTTAATGTGGTCAACACCAAGCCAGCACTTTGTTTCATCATATGGGAACCCACTCCACTCCTCCCAAAGGCAAGCTTTGTTACTAAGCGGAGCAGTTGACTCTTGACTCCCCGCCCAACCACGTCAGTTCGCGGTCACCAGCTATATGCCAGTGGGGGAACATACATACATACATACATACATACATTCCCATCAGGTTTAGTCCACATAAGTGACACCGGAGTGACACGTGAACGTACCTTCGTCGTGCGCCAGTGCATTGGCACGACGCCAAGTGCTGAATTGTAGTTTCAATCATCCCACACGGCACCAACAGTGAAAAACCGCCTCTGTATTTACTTCCCACATCTGCTGCTACAAGCCACCGATTAGCCAATACAACCGATGACCACAGATGATGGTACTGGCCGCCTCAGACAT
>JAYYFM010000223.1:0-2011 GCA_036158745.1 Thermoplasmatota archaeon | reverse complement strand
CAAAACGAACTCGTCGACCCATTTGTTGACCTTGATGCACCTATTTGGTCCGACAAACCTCCAATTGAACTGTACCGCTTGGCCTATCGCTACTGCGAAGAATTGACCAAGCGAGAAGCTGGCAACTTCTATCACTCGTTCAAGTATCTGCCAGAAGAGCAACGACTCGCCATGTGCGCAGTCTATGCATTCTGCCGTCGTGCTGATGATATTGCAGATGGTGACTGGGCAGACCGATTCCCCGGTTCAACCGTTGAATTAAGCCAAGAGGCCGTTGAATACAGACTTCAACTTGAATCACTGCAGAATCGAACCTCAATACTTGAGGACGATATGTACTTGAACAAAATCAATCAGTTGTTCTTCTTCAGAAAAAAACTCTCAACCTGTTACAATGATGTGTACAGCACAGACCCCGTCTTCCTTGCGCTCAAAGATACCATCGAGCGATACACCATTCCTCGAAGTGTCTTCGATGACTTGATTTCAGGAATGGAAGACGATTTGTACAGCAATCGCTACCGAACCTTCGAGGAATTGTACGTCTACTGTTATCGTGTTGCATCGGTCGTTGGACTGATGTGCATCGAAATCTACGGATACGAAGATCCTCGAGCAAGAAAATTCGCCGAATCATGGGGTATTTTCATGCAGTTGACCAATGTTCTTCGCGATGTAGGCGAGGACATTGAGCGAGACCGAGTTTACCTTCCTCTCGATGAACTGGAGCGCAACGGAGTGACGGAGCAGGATCTCTATGGTGGAAAAGTTGTTCTGAACACGTCTTGGGAACCATACTGCCACCACTATGCAAAGCGAGCTCGAACTTACCTCGAAGAGGCGCGACAACTTTTGCCACTCCTGCCTCGACGAACACGATATTCTCCTGCCGCAATGATTGCATTCTACGATAAAATCCTCAAGCAGATTGAGAAGCAGCAAGGCGATGTCTTTACGCGCCGAGTTAAACTCAACAAATTCCAGAAGTTGAGTCTGGCTGCAGCGGTGTACTTGCGACACAGATTCCTGCCACGATTCTTGGACCCTCTTTGGGGTGGACTTGCACGAATCGGTCTTTTGCCAAACGTTTGATTTGGTTAAACCGTTCGAGTGAAGGCCTGAATGCCTGTGATGTATCGGCCGAGAATCAAATTGTGGATATCGTGTGTACCCTCGTAGGTTTTGACGGACTCAAGGTTAGCCATGTGACGCATGACTGGGTACTCGTCAAGAATGCCATTGGCACCGTGGATGTCTCTAGAAACTCGTGCAATCTCGAGTGCAATATCGACGTTGTTCATCTTGGCAAGCGAAATCTGTTCGTTGAACCATGTTCCATCATCCTTCTTTCGTCCGAGGTGATATGCCAAGAGTTGCCCCTTGGTGATTTCACGAAGCATCCACGCTAACTTGTTCTGGACAAGTTGGTATGAAGCAATAGGATGATCAAATTGGATTCGACTCAATGCATAGGTCTTGGCGCTGTGGAAACATGCCATGGCTGCACCCAGTGCACCCCATGAGATACCGTATCGGGCGTTGTTCAAGCAAGAGAACGGTCCGCGTAGACCCTTGACACCTGGAAGGATTCGATCTTTAGGAATCTTACAGTCTTGGAAAACAAGTTCGGATGTCACGGAAGCCTTCAGCGAGTGCTTGCCTTTCATTTCCGGTGCACTGAACCCTTCGTCACCCTTCTCAACGATGAAGCCACGAATAACGCCATCGAGTTTGGCCCATACAACAGCAACGTCAGCAATGGTTCCATTTGTAATCCACATCTTTGCTCCATTGAGGAGGTAATGATCGCCCATGTCTTCTGCCTTGGTGATCATGTCGCCCGGATTGGAGCCATAGTCTGGTTCAGTCAGGCCAAAGCAGCCAATCCATTCTCCGGAAGTCATCTTTGGAAGATAGTGATTCTTTTGTTCCTCACTTCCAAAGTCCCAGATAGGATACATAGCAAGAGAGCCTTGGACGGATGCGAACGATCGAAGTCCAGAATCACCGC
>JAYYFM010000222.1:0-2026 GCA_036158745.1 Thermoplasmatota archaeon | reverse complement strand
TTGAATAATTATTCATCGTGTATCAATTCAATATCAGTTTCTAAGTTTTCAGATAATTTGACAGGCGGCTCTTCTTGACCAAGATCCGAAAAATCGGTGTTCCCTCCAGTCCATGATTGAATCTCATTTGTTTCATCGAACGATTCAGAAACTAGTTTCGAATTAGATGACAACGAATACGCAGAAGGGTCAACCTCTCGTTGTTGGACCCGTTCCTCTGGTGACGGAGCTTTCCGATCTTCCATTGGCAATGAGGAATGGAATAACCCACATTCTGGACACTTGAATGTGCCTTTCGATTCCAATGTCCCGCATGAAGGGCAACGAACTGCGGATAGAATCCCAAATAATGGGTCAGATGTCACGTTCAATCCTCAGGAATAAACATCTCATCTTGGTAACCAACGATTTCATCGCCAGTTTCATCTTCCTCAATGACAACGGTTCCTTCCTCATCATCGAATTCAATGATCGTACCATAGTAATCTTCACCATCGATTTCTAAACCTACGAAGGAGCCTATGTCGAATTCGTCTTCTTCATCATCGGACTCTTCCAGTGATTCTTCCACTTCTTTGTCTTCTTCTTCAATTTCCTCGGATGCATCGACTTCATCATCATCTTCAGAATCCTCTTCATCGATTGCTTCCTTGACTTCTGCGCGCTCATCGTCGACATCCTTCATGGCCTTGACTCGAGCTCTCCAGCCAGGTGCAAGAATCAAGTGCGTGTAAAGGCTCCAAATGAGTCCACATCCAGCAAGAATCAGCGCCACAATCGCATCAAGATACAAACCTCCAGGCATAGACGATGCTTTCCCTGCTAACGGTGTTAAAGAGTTCTTACATTCACCCTCCTGGATTTCCGGGTCACAAGGGTAGGCCTCTCCCTCGCTAACGACCGTACCATCATCCAATTGCCATTCGGTTTGGAAAGAGTCCTTGCGAATATCGAGTTCAACCATTCCACCGGTACCGTCAACAATTGGAATGAAAGCATTGACAAGTAGACCGACAATGATGATCGCAAACGATGTGTGAATTAATGGCCAATACACGTCATGCCACTTCTTCGACATGAATTTCGTTTGCCACTCGCTTGGGAATGTTTTCACTGTCTCGGCTTCTTCGTCTTCGATCGTTACAATTTCATCCTCATGGCGCTCCACAGCGTTGACGAATTCAACCATGTCAATGTTGCCATCTCTGTCTGTATCCATCGATTTGAGGAGATTGTCTGCCTCTTCTAGTGAGAGTCCTTCTGGAAGAATTTCATTCAACTTTGTGACGAGTTCCTCGGCTGAGAGCATGCGGTTTCCGTCATCATCGAGGTCGCCAAAGGCATTGGCTAAGGATTTGTCTTGTTCATCAATAATGTCAAGCAATTGTTCCATGATTTCTGAATTGGTTCGTAATACCGAGGCTTCTGTATCGTCTTCTTCGTCCGCTTCTTCGCTTTCTTCGTCTGCTTCTTCGCTTTCTTCGTCCGCTTCTTCGCTTTCTTCGTCGATTTCATCCTCTTGAGTTTCTTCGGTGGATTCCGCCTCGATATCTTCAACATCATCATCATCATCAACATCGTCTTCAACGTCAGGATCATCATCATTCTCGGAATGATCATCCTGCTCCTCTTCCACTTCAACGTCTTCGGATTCATCAGTGATTTCTTCAATTTCTTCATCCTGTTCCGAATCAGTAACATCTTCCACATCCGTCTCATCGACGGCTTGGATAACTTCTTCCGATTCTTCTGACTGAGCGTTCCAGCTTTCTGCTGCAGCTTGCAATTCTTCCTTCTTGAGGTACGTATTGCCATCTGCGTTGAAATCTTGTGCGTATGCGATGAAGGCATCTTTCTCCGAAGCATCAATCCCGTTAGAGTCCATTACCTTTGATAGAACATTTTCGTTGTACTCGAGGCTTGCATCAGCCGATGTATCCTCATCAGGGATTTTTTCATCTAATTCCTCGCCTCCAATGATCGATTGTAATTCCTTCAAATCAATGAGACTGTCCCCGTCCTCATC
>JAYYFM010000221.1:0-2042 GCA_036158745.1 Thermoplasmatota archaeon | reverse complement strand
ACGTCATCGCTGCGACCGAGAGCACGCCTACCAAAGTTGCTGCTCAAATCATCAAGCCTGTTGAAGCACAAGGAGCGGGTTTTGCACTGGACATTGGAGTTGATGCGTTGCTTTGCACTGAAGATTGCTTAGAATCTGCTCTCATTGTCAAATCAATACGCCTTGCGAAATCTACCTCAGAGGATTCCTCTCATGAGGACCACGGGCGACAGATTGACCTCTCCTTGATGACCATCACCGACATTCAACAAGGACATTCGGGCGATCGTGTGTGCGTTGATTTGCTCTCAATGCTTGATGAAGGTGAGGGAATGCTGGTTGGTTCCACTGCGAAAGCATTCGTCCTGATTCACGGTGAAACGATTCAATCCAAGTACGTTCCAACGAGACCGTTTCGTGTCAATGCAGGGAGTGTTGATGCTTACACGTACATGGCAGATGGAACGACGAAATACCTCAGCGAATTAACTTCAGGCGACGAGGTGCTCATTACGGGAAGCGATGGAACATCACGCCAAGCAACCATTGGCCGAATGAAAATAGAGACTCGGCCGTTTATTCTATTGAGATATAAGGATGAAAATGCTAATGAAGGACATGTCTTCATTCAACAAGCGGAGACGGTTCGCTTGGTTTTACAAAATGGTGAGGCTTGTTCTGTGACAGACCTTTCCGTGGGGGACTGTATTTTCGGTCACTCCTTCACGTCAACACGGCATGTCGGACAGAGCATCTCAGCACCGTCTGAGGAGCGTTGACACATGGCTGTGTTGGGACAAGGATCAGCCCATGGTGCATGCAGTCTTCTCCATGCAGCAGGTACCGGATATGGTGCAAGCATGGCCCTTGATCTGCCAATCATGGTCCGAGTTCTCGACAAGAAAAGCAAACGTGATGTTCATGACAACGATGGCCTTCTACCACACATTGTTGCTGCATGGATGGCAGCTGGACATGAACTGCCCATTGAGCAAGAGAAGCTCCATTGGGCCGTCCAATCCAAAATTCCTGCTCGAGAAGGGCTGAAATCATCATCTGCTCTCTGTGTTGCTGCAATCCGAGCTCTTTGTGATTCAACCGATACAACGCTTGAATTGCATGAGCTTGTCGCTATAGCAGTCGATGCTCAACTTCGTGCAGAAATTACCCTTACAGGAAGCATCGACGATACATGGGCCTGTGCGACCGGTGGCTGGAAGCTGATCAATGCAAACGAACCAGATGTTGTCCAAGGCGTTTTACTGGAAGGCGATGGTCCAACGAAAGAGGATTGGACGGTGCTCTTGGTCTCTCGTGGCCCAAGAGAGACTCGCCCTGCATTGGAGGACTTTGTGCCGCATCAGCAACAATTCATTCAAGCACTCAACGCCATACAGGATGGAAATGAGTTGGTTGCATTGACCCTCAATGGGCGAGGCGTGATTGGAGCAACAAAAGACCACAAATCACGTATTTTGGCCAACGATGCGCTGGTCAATGGTGCCCGTGCAGCGGGTCTCAGCGGGTCAGGAACTGCGCTTGTAATCGTGATTCCAGTCCAGTTGGAGGGTGTTATCCAGCGCATCAAGATGTGGTACGAAAACAAACATCCTGAGTTCACCATCATCGAAACGAGGTTCAAGAATCCAGAGAATTCCGAGTCCGAGGAATGAGGCTCAAGTTCTTGAGTACGTGATGGTTGGAATGACCCGAGCCCAATGAAAATGCGCCTAGGGGAAACCCTGTCTGTGACATTGTTTGGTGAGAGCCACGGTCGCCTGGTCGGCACCTTGTTAGAAGGCGTTCCTGCTGGACTTCGAATCGATGAGGAGCGCATTGCTCAACGTATGTCAACACGAAGGCCAGGGGGTCATTTTGCAAGCAAACGCAAAGAACAGGATGATGTTGAATTGCTAACAGGTGTTCATAATGGATTTGCGACAGGACAACCGATTTTAATTCAAATTCGAAACAAGGATGCACGAGAAAGCGATTACAGCTTCATTCCAAACCACCCAAGACCCGGTCATCAAGATCTTTTGATGCATATGCGAACTGGTGGT
>JAYYFM010000220.1:0-2045 GCA_036158745.1 Thermoplasmatota archaeon | reverse complement strand
GTACCGAAAATAAGACCACCATTTCGCTCAACTTCCTTGTGTGTGCTTGACCAATCAAGAACACCAGAAACACGGGCATCTGCCTTAATTTGCGATGCAAGTGATTCGAGTGCATCACCTGACAAGCCATCAACACGAACAATCCACGTCTTTGAAGTCAAATTGTTGGCAAGATCGTCTCCAACGAGACTACGCCATGAATCCTCGCCGATGATCAATGCAGAAGCAATCGTTGCTGCACCAACGCCTGGGATGTATTCGTGTGTTCCCATGTAGTACATCGAGGTCGTATACGGTGTTACAATCAGTTGAACTCGAGTATCAGCAAAGAAGAGATCTGCTGCCAACGGGGGAGGTATCTCACTTGCACCGCCTAGACAACCGGTTTCGTCGCTGTTGGTCCCATCAGGACATGTCGTGTTCGACAAGGTCGCTGCTGAAAGGTCAAAGAAACCAAATGCTCCTGCAAGGTTTGCATCGGTCAAGTCTGCATCGTCCAATGAGCCACTCATGAAATTGACAAGGATGGCGTTCTCGAGGTTGGCGCCTGACAAGTCAGCATTGCTGAGGTTGACATCGAGAAGAATCGATTCGCTCATATTCATGTTCGAGAGGTCGGCATTTGCAAGGTTGGTGTTCGATAGATCAACACGTCCCAAATCTCGCTCGTCTAAGTCTTGTCCAGAAAGATTGAGGCCACCCCAGTCAGCATCCATCAGAAGTGTGTAAGCGTTAAACAGAGCAAGAGGGTCTGTTTCTTCAGAACCACCTGAGGTGAAATTAAATTCGATTTGTTCCCATACGAACGTAATCTCTCGTGATTTCTCATCACCTGGCTTGAGGAGGACATCGTCAAGTCTGTTTTCATCGCCACCACGATCCGAACCTGGCAAGTCAAGTGAATAAGCGGAATCTTGGCCTGCAGAGAATCCATTGTTCGCATAGGCGTTCATGGCAGCATCAACATCTGTACCAGGAATCGACTGCTCACTCCATCGCAAGACGTCCTCGTTCCCATTGAGAACAACAAACGTTTGCAGACTGTCGCCACCTTGACTGTCCGCAAGCGTGATTTCTGGAACGCTTGTTGCAATCGGGTTGACGTTACCATCGCTAAATTCGTTGACAAGAGATATGAGGGCCGTTGCATTGATCGCTTGTTCGGTTGAAATTTGCAGGTCTGAACCAACCGTAGCATCAGCTGTCTTTTCATCAACGAGTGTTCCTGTATAGCCTTGAACAGCAGCCAGCGTCACAATGGAGAGCGTAAGAAGCATAATAACCGCAAGTCGATTCACGGACTCGGCCGATCCTGATCCTTTCAAACCGCGCTTAACATCATTGAGAAGCGGTGAACGTCCGAACAAGAGTTGCATGATTTGAGGACCTTTCGCACCAATTCGACCAAGGAGCAATGCTCCTCCAATCCAAAGAGCGAATGGTCCGATGATTCCAATCAATCCTTCAATGAAGAAGTTGGAAACAATACCATCCTCGCTACCATTCATCTCAAGCCATGTGTCAATAACGGCAAGCATACCGAACAGGAATGCAGACCAGTGAAGCCATCGCTTTGGTTCAGCTTTGACCGTGGTTTTACGAACTCCTTCTTCGATTTCGAGTTCGATGAAATCCCTGGCACGACTGCGTCCAAAAATCATCGCAAGTCCGAGCGTGGCAATGGCAGTGAACATGGTCGAGCCAATACCAAGCGTTGGGTTGACATCGAAATCACCGGTTCTGAATTCCATGAAGCCGACCGCTGAAAGAACGATAGGAACGGCCATGAGCGCTAGAATGTAACCAATCAGCCACGCGACCGAAGACATGACAAACAATTCCAGAAGCACCATGCCTTGCAAACTCTTTCCATCCGCTCCAATAACACGGTGGATACTGACTTCACGACGTCGCTGTTCGAGCGAAAGAACCAGTCCATAGATGAGAACAGCAATGGAGAGGAAGACGATTGGAATCATGATGATGTAATCGAAAATTTGGATGAGCCCAAGGAAGATGTTGAGGAAAAGAATGGTTCCTGAAAC
>JAYYFM010000219.1:0-2078 GCA_036158745.1 Thermoplasmatota archaeon | reverse complement strand
ACAGATTCGAGAAAGTGTTAGCATTGGCACTTCCTGAGGAATACCTGCTTTGAGCCCAGCATGTCGAGCACCATAGATGGATTGTGAACATGTTTGAAGTGCATAGCCCATAACAACATGATCGACGCTTTCTGGAGCAGTGTTGGTTTTTTCCAACGCACCCTTGATGGCAATCGAGCCCAACTCTTGAGCGCTGACCGTTTTGAGCAGTCCACCAGGTTTACCATCGCCACGCTTTCCACCAACCCATTCGCAAAACGGGGTTCTTGCCCCTCCAACCAATACGACATCTTCTGCCATGATTCTCCGAATTCAATTCGGGTCAAGAAGGATGCGCTTCTACGCTCAGAGGTTCATCAGCGAGATGATAAGTCCACCAATCGTAAGACACAGTGGAATCATCACGACTTCAAACGAAGAACGCATTCGTCCTAGATTGGCGAGTTCGGTTCCACGCTGAAGCGTTGCTTTGATACCAGGTGCGTCTTCGCCAACAACCTCGAGTAAGGTGTTTTGCAGTGTACCATCAAGACCTTCGTTTTGAAGCTCTTCTTGTGGGCGACTTCGTGTAGTTCCTACGAGATAAACTGGGTTCCCAACCCGGAGAGCGTAAACTGTCCATCGATGTTTGATGACGTTACCCCCCGTGAACAAGCGTGCTGCGAACTCCATTCCAAGTTCCTTCTTGAGAGAATCTGCATGGTTTGATTCCCATCGTTTGAGGTATTGTCCCATGTCTGTGCGCTTGAAGGTTGACGGTTTGACAAGGATACCACCTGTCCCATCGTTGAGAATAAAGGGTACGCTACCATCGTCCTCTCGAATGGTTCGCCAGTACTCTCTTGTCTCAGTTTTACCTTCACTGTTGGTCGTTCTTTCACGGATCTTGACTTCATACGACCAATGATAGTGGACACAATTTGGAATGACTCGGTTTGGATGACCATCGACAACAACTCGTAAGACACCGGACTTTGATGGTCGTACTTGACCGACAAGTTCGGGGTTTCCAACAGCGACTGAACGAACCAGACTCGTCGGCGTATCTGCCATCTGTCGCTGCATCTTGTAACGGAAATAGCCAATCAAGGTCCAAATGACTCCAACGCCCAGTGCTACGTATGGTAGGAATGAGAGATCTTCCTCGGGCGTAGAATTTTCCACAGCCCACCATGCTCCGATACATATGCCAATCACGAAGAGAATCATGGTGATTCCATAGGTTGAGACTGTTGCAGGACGAGGTGTTCCGACATTCACAGGGTGCTCAGGAAGCGGCGTACCATCACCATGCGGAAGATATTGATTCTCGTTCCACGTGGTTGGACCAGGTGCAGTAAGAATCCAGTCGCTTGGGTCTGTTGTAGGGGCGTACGAGGTACGGCCCATCCACCATGAATCGATCGAAAATCCCTTCTCAAGAGCCTCTTTTTCCAAATCTTCTGGTTGTGGTGCAGCTTGTCGAACTTTGTGAAGATCCGCTTCTAGTGATCCTGGTGAACACAATCCTACGAACAGCAGCCCAAGAAGTGAGATTACTGGATTAACGAGAATCCCTGCAACGATCATAATGATTCCAATGACCCATCCAATCCAATACTGCCATCGGTAAGGCATTGTCAATTGGAAAAAGCCACGGTCGAGGTCAAGCTCGCTGATGTTCATGTTTTGCCGACCGAGAACTGGTTTAAGTCAATAACTCACTTGTCTGCGAGAATTCCAACGACTTTGACAAGAATTCGTTTTGGGCGACATCCATCAAACTCAGCATAGTGAATTTGTTCCCAGGTACCCAGTTGTAGGCGACCTTCTTGAACGGACATAGTAACTTGTTGACCGAGCAATTGACGTTTCAAATGCGCGTCTCCATTGTCCTCGCCGGTACGGTGATGACGGTATTCTTCTCCATTTTGGCCATCTTGGCCATGATAGGGAGCCAATTTCTCGAGCCAAGACATGATGTCATGATGGAGTCCATACTCAAGATCATTGACGTAACAAGAGGCTGTGATATGCATTGGATTGACAAGAACCAATCCGTCCTCAATTCAAATTTATTGAAAGATTCGATCAACATC
>JAYYFM010000218.1:0-2079 GCA_036158745.1 Thermoplasmatota archaeon | reverse complement strand
GGGCGAACGACCGAATTCACACGTTTGTCCTTCAAGGAATGATCGACAACAGAAAGTTGTTCGAATCAAGCCCAGTCACATACGTTCCGTACGTCGAAACAAAGAAAGGACAGGCGGGAGGTCTCTTACAGTCGTTCTCGAAAAATGCTGTTGCTGTCGTGATCGACGACTTCCCGACGTACATGCCACGTGATGTCGCTCAGCGTGCAAAGACCCTCGTAGGTTGCTCAGTTCAATGCGTTGATAGTAACGGAATCATCCCACTCCGAGCACCTGAACGATCTTTCTCCACGGCCCATTCTTTCAGGCGCTACGTTCACCAAAACGTCCTCAATTTTGTGTCAACACCACCATCATCGAATCCTCTAAAGAACCTTTCAGACGTCGGCGGTGGTTCCCACATCGTAACTCAGTGCTTCGAAGATGCAGATGTTCCAACAACGCCACTTGAGTTCATTTGGCGAGTTTCCGAAGCCTCACGTGAAGGCAGAGAAGCACTTGCAGTCCTCGATATCGATCATGAAGTTCCACCGGTCGATGACCGTCGAGGCGGTTCGCTCACGGCGCGTACCGAATTGAAGAAATTCATTGAACAACGTCTCGACACATACCACGTCGATCGTAACCATCCTGAACGTGGAGGCGGAAGTGGATTGTCACCTTGGCTCCATTTCGGTCATATTTCGTCATTCGAAATCGTCCACGAAGTACTCAATTTTGAGAACTGGAATCCGATGAAAATCACCCCCCCGCACAACGGTCGCCGTGCAGGATGGTGGGGAATGGGCGAGGGTGCTGAAGCCTTCCTTGATCAGGTAATCACGTGGCGAGAACTCGGGTTCGTCTACTGCTTTGAACATCCTGACCATACGTCATACGAAACGCTACCTGAATGGGCAAAAAACACCCTCCAAGAACACGCCACTGACGAGCGACCATACATCTACTCCTTCGAGCAGCTAGAACGAGGTGAAACGCACGATCCGCTATGGAATGCAGCTCAACATCAACTTCGTAAGGAAGGCATCATTCACAACTATCTGCGAATGCTCTGGGGCAAGAAGGTGCTGGAATGGTGCCCTGATCCTGAAACCGCATGCGATTGGTTGATTCGATTGAACGATCGATGGGCACTTGATGGCCGAGATCCAAATTCCTACACAGGTATCTTCTGGATTTTCGGTCGATTCGACCGTGGTTGGTTTGAACGTGCCGTATTTGGAAAGGTCCGTTACATGACATCAGCATCGACTCAGCGCAAGTTCAAAACTGAGGATTATATACGAAAATACGCAGATTCCTAACATTAGGTGAAGCGTATGCCGATTTTTGAACACAATGCAACGTTTCCATTTTCTCGACAGACTGTTTGGAATTGGCACGCTCGCCCAGGTGCAGTTCGTCGGATTATGCCAGACTGGGAAGGCATTCGCCCCGTACAAGTCGGGGGAATCACCGATGGTGCAGTCACCGAATTCCGAATGAGCATTGGTATCGTGCCACAACGATGGGTTGCCAAACACCACAGCTACATCGAAGGTGAACAATTCTGTGATGATTCGATTAAAGGGCCATTTGCTCGTTGGAATCACGTTCACAAATTTGTCGATGGTGGAGAGCAAGAGATGACCATCGAGGACAAGATCGATTGGAAACTGCCGTTTCATTTCTTTTCAAGAATCGGTGCTCCAATCATGGTTATGCCTCGAGTACGGACGATGTTTAAACATCGAACACGAAGGATTCTTGCTGATCTTACTCGTCAACAGATGTTCAAGGATGCTCCTCGACGCCGCATCCTCATCAGTGGTTCGACCGGATTGATTGGAACACAACTGGGCGCTTTTCTCGAAACGGATGGGCATGACGTTCATCGTCTTCTTCGTACGTCAACGAAGTTGCATGCGGATCAGAATCCTGACAACATCGTCCGATGGAACGACCAAACCGGGGAAATCCTCGAAGGCTCCTTGGAAGGCTTCGATGTCGTTATTCACCTAGCAGGTGCGGGGATTGGTGACAAGCGCTGGAGTAAGAAGAGAAAGAATTTGATTGCTCAAAGCCGTTCTATTCCAACAG
>JAYYFM010000217.1:0-2088 GCA_036158745.1 Thermoplasmatota archaeon | reverse complement strand
CTTCGACAAGTGGGCGCGCAGGACCTGATTTCCGGGTTACAAGCATGAAATTTGACGGCGCAGGATCGGTAATCGTAGGCAGTGCTCTCATACTCGCACCCGACACACACACCGTCCGCATCAATGTCGAAAATGTTGGAACATCAAGCGGTAAAGCCTTCCTCTCGCTCGTTCACAAAGGCTCTCCGAACGCTGCCGAGCAGGTTGTGGATACTGTCGACCTTGGCACCTTGGCTGCGAGTTCAGGAACGACCACCTATCTGTTTAGCTGGACAGGCACTACAGGCCCATCTCAAACTCTTTTTGCCCGAGTGAGTGGCGCAAACGGAGATGATGCAAATACCGCTAACAACGAATTCCGGCGAGATTTTGATGTCGATCGATACCGAGAATGGAACATCATAGGTGATGATTTACCACAACCGTCCTCCGGAAGCACCCATGTATTACTCGACCGTCAACCGCACACATTCAACGTTTCAATGAAGAACGACGGCGTCATGGAGTTCTCTTCTGTTATGGGTTTGGTTTTGTTCAATGCATCGACCAGCACATCGCATGAGTTTTGGCAGCAATCGAACCAAGAAACGTTTCTACCAGGGTCCGACCATTCATCATCGACAGAAATCCTTCTTTCTGCGGGTTTCTCTGCATCCTCTCTTGCGGGCTTGTGGAATGTTTCTGTTGTTGTATGGGTTAACAATTCAGACGCAGCTGGTCCGCAATTGAACACATACAAACAATTTGATGTTATCTTTAGCGACTACATTTTTGAGCTGATTGGCCCATCTGACCGAACCACAGCGCCGGGCGATTCAACCACGCTTTACTACATCATCAAGAACACTGGCTCGACAACCGACTCCTACGATATCAGTGTGAGCAGCGGGCCATTCGGCTGGGCGGACACATCATTGGATGGTACATCGACGACAATCCTGGATACCAATCAAATCACGACCGTATCTGTCGTCGTTACTGTACCTCAAGACGCACTACTTTCCGAAGTGGACATCATTACATTCTCTATAACCTCAGCAGGAAGCGGATACAGTTTACCACATACATCACGCGTCATGGCAGGTGAGTATCACGAAGCAACAATCGACATTACAAACGATACGACGAAGGTTCTTCCAGGGGAGACCGACACCATCGCCTTCAACGTAACAAACACTGGAAACGCAGACGGTTCGTTTGCTCTCTCTGTGGGCCTTTCGCCTGATGCGCTCAACTGGAATTACAACCTTTCAATGGAAAACACTGGCGAATTATTGGTCGGAGAATCTGTATCCGGATTTATTCGAGTTGAGGTTCCTCCAATGCAATTCCCGTTGGAGGATGATGAACATAACGCCGCCGGTGATAGCCTTAGCGTATTCATCATCGCCCAAGAGGTCGGTGGAAGTATTCCAACTACAGACTCTGGCCAATTGGAGGTACGTCCTGCAATCGTTGTTGACCCAGGTCTTCCTGTCGACGTTATCGACTTGTCAGAAAGCGACGTGTTGGGCCCAAGCTTCTCCACGGACGTTGACCTCATTGTTCCATTAGAGGTTCAAGTTCGTCACAATCTCGTCGCAGCATCGGATTTGGCTGAGACCATAAGCGCCAACCTCACGGTTGGAAACATCACATTCGAAGCACTCACATCGGGTGGGTTTAACGAAGCTGATCGCTGGAACACCTCGCTTAGACCAGGAGATGTCGCTGGACTCATGCCTGGTGAATCGTTCCTCGCTTCGCTTGGAATCCAAAGCCGCCACTCTCAACTTCCTTTGGCGGGTACCGTAAAGATACCAATTTCAACCACACCAACGCTTGGTAGCGATCACATCTCTTCTGCGGTACATGCACAGGTTCTCTACCAAAACCTTTCGATTATTGTACCGAAGGTCGTCGGTGGCGAGATTACCGAGACAGGCCCTCTTGATGCGGATGTTGGGGTCGACACCGATTTCGTGTTCATGTTTGGAAACACAGGAAACGATCGGTCTTCCTATCGACTTGAGATTGTAGAGAACCTTCCTGTTGGTTGGTATGCGAACCTAACCACAACGGGTCCAGATAACACGATTCTCAACTTAG
>JAYYFM010000216.1:0-2091 GCA_036158745.1 Thermoplasmatota archaeon | reverse complement strand
AAATGACAAGCAAGTTCACGCGTCCAACACTCAAGCGCTGCTTTTGCCATGGACATGATTCCGTACGATGGAACAAATCGAGTCGAAGCTGCGTACGTGAGTGTAATGGTTGAGGAGCCTTCACTGAGATGAGGCATAGCAAACTTCAGACAGCGTTGCAAAGAGTTCGCGGAAATGGTCATCGCCGTATTGATGTCAGCATCTTCGACGAACAGAATGGGTCGATCGAAGCAACTTCGTGGAGCGAAGCCTATCGCATGAACGAGAACGTCGATTGTTCTTCCAGGATGCTCTTTCGAGAACTCATCGAAGAACTCTCGAGTCGTATCATCTTGAGCAACATCGAGTGGATAGAACCCTTTGATCGCAGGAAGTTTGTCTTTGAGTTGGAAAACGCGAGACATGAAGCGCTTTTGATAGCCCAAGAACAGGTCTGCACCTGCCTCAGCGAGTTGTTGACAAATGGCCCATGCAATCGAATCTTCACTTGCAACTCCAAACACGACAGCGGTTTTTCCTTGTAGACCTAGCATCCGCACCCCTCATTTCGCAGGTGTTACCGGGCACACCACGTCTTTGAGTATTCCCCTTCTTTTGAAGGAAAAACATGGCTTCCAAGAGGTTTGAAAATCAGCGGACGGCGTCACAAATCGTCAAGCATCGAATCGAAATCATCCGAGAGGAATTCGTCGTCGTCCAAATCCATGTCAAAATCAAGGTCGAGGTCGAATTCGTCATCATCATCAATTTCAATCGGTGGTTCGGTTGGAGCATCTGTAGCAACTTTGCCTTTTGAGGAGCGCTTGGAAACACGTCCAATGATCACGAGAAGGAAAATGAGGAAGAGAACGCCTCCTCCGATGGCACCATACAGGGCGAGATCGTCTGTGCTCACTTCAGAGAGCCCGGACCCTAAACCACCGGATTCTTGCTGTGCTTCGACGATGAGGTCAAAGTCGACCATGTCTTTTGAGTCATCAAGTGTGCTAGTTGCTTCAATCGTGATGACGTTTCGAATCTCTGCTTCGGCCTCGCTCGGAGCACGTATGATGAACTCAAGTTGTTCGGAGACGCCTCCTGATTGAACATCTCGTGCAACGATGAAATCTCCACTTTGCAATGTGAAGCCGAGTAGTTCAAGTTCGTTGGCGTTGGTGATCCGAATCTCGATGGTATCGTCTGCATTGCCGTCGTTATCAACTTGGAAGGTAATGGACAACTCCTCACTTGTTTGCATGGTTCGTGAGGACGTGTCAGGAATATCGAGCGTCACGAAACCGTACTCCTTGATGGTGACATCACCTGTGTGGTTTGCAACTTGAGAAAGCGGTGTCCCTTCAACGGGTATCGGCCCCCAAGCAGTGACCGTTGCAGTGATGGTGAATTCGTATTCGATTGATGCATCGGTTCGTTCATCGCAGGAGAAGGTTACAGTGAATGTTTCAGACTCACCTGCTTCGATGGTAAAGGAGTCTTCTGAAATCATCATGTTCACATAAACGCCATCCCACTCTTCAGTGATCTGGACATTTTCAGCGAGGACCGCTCCATCATTCGTGACTGTGCATTCAACGACTGAATCTTCATATTCACCTGGTTTCACTTGTAATTCTGGGTCATCTCCACATTCAAGCGAAATGCTTCCCACAACTCCTTGAGCAGCTGATGGCATTGGTAGAAGACTCGCAATTAGAAGAAGCCCAAACAAGGTAGCCAACGCTCGTTCCTTGCCTGCCATGTTAACACGAAGTCGAAGAGTTTCATGAATGTGATGGATGAATCTTCAACCAGCAAAGTCAATCTTCAGCATCACCATAGAGCGAATTTGGCACATCGACATGGCATTTCCAAAGCATCTCTTCATCCATGCCCGCTTCAATCAATTGCTGTGTTCTCTTGGGAACAGTCTTGGGTCCCAAAACAGCTCCTGGACGACGTGGGTCGTCCATGTAGTCTGTCTCAAGCATAAAGCCAGTTTTGTTGTTCTCGTAACTCGCAAGCAACGGATCGAGAGCACCTTTTCCGACAAGTACGCTTGAAGTTAAGCCACGCGTAATGGATTCATCGATTTGCGGAGGAGAATAATGTCGA
>JAYYFM010000215.1:0-2108 GCA_036158745.1 Thermoplasmatota archaeon | reverse complement strand
CCATTGCAACGCCCATGTCGAGGATGTAGCCGTCCTCAAACAACTCCAATGCTGCTACATCGTTTGAGAGTTTGACAGACGATGAAGCATCGATTTGGAGGTTGGTGATGGCGGATTCAAACGACGTTCCATCCGAAGCGATCCGCTTGACAGTCCACCCGTTGAGCATGGCAGCTTCTGTTCCGACGTTTGTGAGTTCAAAGAATTCCATTTCTGTTGAGATGGATGATACACCATCCCACATTATGGAACTGAATTTGATATCGTCGATGGAGGCCATCATGCCTGCGTCTGGTTCAGTTGTGCCAGGGGTTGGCCAGAGAAATTCGACCCATTCATCGTTTGTAGCGTTGTATCCATAGGAGCCACATGTTGTGCTGAGTGAGGATGCTGGAGGGGCGATTGAAAGCACAAGTTCTCCATCTGGATTCATCACACTCATTGAACTCACATCGTCCAAATCAGGTCCGAAGATGTCGTATTGAAGTTCGACGACAACCCTGTCCAATGGTGCAAGAATTGTACTATTGGACGTCGACTCCCAAAGCATGCTTGCATCGATGAATTGGCGCCCCATAAGTGGGTTCGAAGTGTATTCCGCACCCATCATCCACCGACTCAAATTGATCTCTTCGTTTCCTTCATTGTACAATTCAATCCAATCTGCTGCAGGTTGGAAGGATGGAAGGTCGCAAGAGGTCACGATTTCGGTGACAACAAGGCTTTCGCTTCCGGTGTAAGCAGACCACACAGGGTTTTCCTCACCGGGGGTCATCCAAGCAGCATTAAGCCAATCTTCAACACCCCAAGTTGTCGTTGAGGATGGAGCGTTTGTTCCCAACGGACCAGCACCTGCGTGCGATTCTGTATTGTTGATCAGTGAAACACCTTCGAGTGTATGAGTCCATTGTGCAGAGTGAATAGCAACACCGTTTCCATCGTAGAGGAAGATTTGATCCGGTGTTGTATGCTTCAGATAGAATTGCGATGTCCCATTGAGAGCAATCAACGTGGTTTCTCCTGATTGGAGGATGGTGTCTGATTTGTCGGGCATGTTGTACTGGTGGAGAATGAGTGTTCGACCGGATGCAGAGAAACGCCATCCAGCAACATCGACCTCTTCAGTCCCCATGTTTTGAATCTCAATCCATTCGCCGTTTGGATAGGAAGCAGAGTCGCTTCCAATGGCATCTGGCAGAACCTCAGTAATTCGAACGTCGCCTGTTGTTGGTGTTGGTGTTGGTTCGGGTTGACCTGGCGAAGGAGAAATAGATGGAGTCCATGGGTCGTGATATTGCTGTCCTCGAATAAGGGAGACATCAGGGCCATAATTTGTTGTGTAGAAGCCCATGTCGACAATGGAGCCATTTGCATCTCGGACAACGATATGGTTGTGGTTGTCCCAGAGTCGAGTTTCTCCGGTAAACTCGACAAGTCTGCGTTCGCCAGCATCAATCATCGTGCTTCCTTGCGAACTGTTTACGACGATGGTGCCCGGATCGAGATAAGTCACGTTCCCCATACCATCGATAATGGACCAACCATTAAGGTCGACTGAGGTCGTTCCAGCGTTGTAGAATTCAATCCATTCGCCATCAGGCGCTGCACTACCATCCATGGTGCTGATGGGGAAGATTTCGTTCAAATGAACGTCACTAATTGCGGTAATGTCCGTGAGTTTCGGGGCATTGGTTGCATTCGGTGTAGGATAGGTGGAATATTGCCACATTCCTCCGCTTGGATTGGCTTCGATTGAAAAACCGGGTTGGTTGGAGCTCCACATCACCTCATCGCCGATGCTACCGTTGGGGAGGTAGAGTCGGAGGGTTTCTTGGCCGTTGTTGAGGACACCACTGTTTGTGGTGGCGTTGACTGCGACAATACGAGTCTCTTGTGGATGGATGAGCATCGTCCCTGCATCGCTTGAGGCACCAACGAGGTGGTTCTCATCCAGTTGAATCATGTTCCCTGCGAGGTCCTGCAGCCAATAACCAGTGAGGTCGATGGTCGAAGTGCCATTGTTGTAGATTTCAACCCATTCACCGCCGGGCCAAGTGGCGTTATCGTAACTTGGCCAAGGATCGGCCATGACCTCATGGATGATGACA
>JAYYFM010000214.1:0-2113 GCA_036158745.1 Thermoplasmatota archaeon | reverse complement strand
ATCGAGGATTCATTGGTGAATCTTATCGAAAATCAAACAGCATTGGTTACAGTTATGCCACTTGAAGACAATCTCACCACATTGTCTGATGCGCATAATGATACTGAGGAGTTGCGAAACCTTGAGTACGATGCTATCCTACGATTAGAATTACGTAATGACACATGGTATTACGCAATTTTGCACCTATCAACATCTGAACAGTCCAATGAAGCGAGAGGTCGAATCTTGGATGTTCTCATCGATTGGGAAGATGATCTTCGAACTCAACGTATTGAGTCAGCAGGTCTTGATGTCGAATCAACACTCAATCCGTTGCAGTGGGATGGTTCAATCTCCAATGCTGATGTTGCTACAAAAGGAGAACAAGCAGGCATGTTGCTTTCCTTATTCATACCATTCGTTTTAGCCATATGGACAGCAAGTGCTGCTGTCCAACCAGCCATCGACATGACGGTCGGTGAACGGGAACGTGGCACGCTTGAATCTCTTCTGAGCTTACCACTCACAAGAACTGAGCTTCTGCTTGGAAAGTGGCTTGCTGTCGTTTCGATTACTGCCGTAGGCGTTACTTTGCAGATTGGTGGACTATTGTTCGGTATCGCCTATCTTGCAAGTGACTTCATCGATGTACCATCACTCAGTTTTGCTGCTATCGTCCTTCTGGCATTGGCAGTTGGATTCTACGGAACAATGATTGTAGCACTGTATTTGGCCTTAGCGATGCGTTCAAAATCAGTGAAGGAAGCCGGATCCGTTCTTACTCCAATCACGTTGGCCATGATTATGCCAATCTTACTCACTCAATTCATCAATTTGGATGATGTGGAAATGTTTTGGTTTGGTGTGCCTTTCGTCAATGTACTCCTCGGTTTGCGAGAATTGTTGCTGAATCGTATCATTGTCGAACATGTCATTGTTTGTACTTTGGTATCTTCACTGATCTGTCTATTGACAGTACGGTATGCTGCTAAACAATTCCATCGTGAAGATATCATCACTACGAAGTCATAGTATTCTTCAAATATTACTATACTATGCCCATAGTATGCCCAAGATAAGTTTGGACATGCCCAATGAACTGTTGACAGATATCAAACAGCACGTTGGGGATGATAAGAAATTCATCAGTGTTGCAGATGCGATTCGATCTGCCTGTCGAAAGTTGTTGGATCAATTGGACAGTATCGACATGCGACATGGGCGTATAGGAGGAGATGAAGATGGTTACAAGAACTGAAGCTGAAGATGCAGTGTACACCCTGCTCGAATACCTTGAGTCGGATCCAAATCGAGAAGGTTTGATGGATACCCCCAAACGTGTCATTGATTCGTGGGACGAAGTATTCGCAGGTTACAAAACAAATGCTGCAGATTTGCTCGAAGCAACATTCAACGCTGAAGGTTACGACGGTATAGTTCTGTTAAGCAATATTG
The DNA here is from genome assembly GCA_036158745.1 of Thermoplasmatota archaeon. GTDB lineage: Archaea > Thermoplasmatota > Poseidoniia > Poseidoniales > Poseidoniaceae > MGIIa-L2. Next base: position 676 of record JAYYFM010000214.1, on the reverse strand, counting down.
AATTTCATTCCACCTGCGAACACCACCTCCAACCATTTAGTGGTAAAGCACATGTTGCTTACATCCCTGTAGATCGCATTGTTGGCATCTCAAAGCTTGCTCGAATCATCGACCACCACGCACTTCGTTTGCAAAATCAAGAGAGAATAACAAACGATGTTGCAAACGATTTGGTTCAACACCTCAATCCTCTGGGTGCTGCTGTAATCATACAAGCGTCTCATGGTTGTATGCGATGTCGTGGAGTGAAGAAGCAAAATGCGATTATGACCACGAGTGCTATGCGGGGCGTTTTCTTTGAGAAACAAGAAGCACGAAACGAGCTGATGCAACTGATTGAGAATTCGAGTTGATACTCCATGGATTGTGAACGCGCTGGCGGCCACATTGGAGATGACCCTTCAGACCTTGCAAAAGAATATCCAATTGTCGAAATTTTCCATTCTGTCCAGGGTGAAGGTTATCATGCTGGAATGCCGCATGTATTCGTGAGATTTGGCACGTGTAACCTACGATGTTCCTGGTGCGATACGGATTTTGACACATTTGAATCGATGAATGCCATTGATGTCTTGAGTGAAATTATGCAATACGATTGCGACCGAGTAATTTTCACAGGAGGAGAGCCGATGTTGCATGATTTGTGGCCTCTCCACCGGTTGTTGAAGCGAAGAGG
>JAYYFM010000213.1:0-2117 GCA_036158745.1 Thermoplasmatota archaeon | reverse complement strand
GTCCAGTTCTTCGGGGTAAAGGATGACATCAATTTGCCCGATCATGAAGCCTTCTGGAACGTTGATTTCAGACAGGTCAAACACCACGTTCCTCGTTTCATCGTCCTGGAGGGTTTCAACGGCCTGCATGGTTTGATTCTGTGTCTCAAAGGTGAGTTGCCAATCGGGGGTGGATGACGTAAATTCGGTCGTGGCCTGAAGGTCACCCAAAATATCACCGAAGGTGACCACCATCAGCAAAAGGGTCAGCGCATAAGCACCGATGGTGGGCACCCTGGATTCTTTGGTCATCAGCAGGTTTCGTACGTCGTGTTCTTCGCTCATGGTTCAGCCTCCCATAACCCCGAGTCCTGTGAAAAGGAGTGAAATGACGACGATGAAGGCCGTGATGCAACCAAACACCATGTTGAACACCTTCAGCCTGAATTCAGACTCGTTGAGGGTATCATCTAAGAAATCGGGAACGGTCTCTTCAATGGATGCCGAGCCTTCGATGAGGTTGCTGACGATTTTCACCCCCCAACCGATGAAAATGCCAACGACGATGGCCAAAGCAGCGGACGAAATCATGTCGGGAATGGGGAGGAAGGATTGAATCAATTCGAGGATGGTTGACGAGACGATGAGTAAGAGAAGGATGACAATGATTCGAATCAACCAGCGATTCTCTTCTCGCTTGGTATCAACGATGTCGTAGTGCAGAAGAATGAACATGAAAAGTATCGGCGTGTAGAGGTAGACCAGTGCTTCAGAGGTAAAATCATACCAAATGGAATACGCCGAAGGGAAGGGTTCACACGAGGTTTCGTAGCAGCTGCGGACGATGTCCAGGACCGCATAGTCGGCCAACCCTGCGATGAACCCAATCACAAAGATGACGAAGGTCAACACACCGAATGAAGAGATGCCGAGTTTATACGAACGCCAGGCTTCACCTGCACACAACACCAGAATAGCGCCTGCACCCAATGTCAGGCGTGCGTTCACGCCACCCCAAGAAGCGTAAGTGGCAGCGACGCCGGAGTTAATAGCGCCGCGCTGGAAAAAGTAGTCATTGATCGAGAGAACTTGGGAGAGCCAATAGGTCATCGTCTCGCCGTGAATGCCAATGAGAAGAAGGCCGGCAACAATGGAAATCTTCCGCAGCCGTGAATCGCCATCACGAACCTCGGTGGTGATGAATCGCAAATACAACGCCACCAGAATGAGGTAGCCTGGAATGTTGAGGAAGTTTTCAACGTTGAAGTGGTTGAAATTTGTCAAGAGATGTAAGGTGGTTAATACGGCGGCCGAGACGCAGGAGGTGCCAAGAAGAAACCACACGTCCCACTCTTTCTGGATGATTCTGAACGGGAAGTAAAACGGGAGAAGAGCCATGAGGACCATGGCGGAAGAAAGGAACAAGTTGGTCGCCGTGAAAGCAAACGTTCCAGAGACTTTGTTGTGGTCGAGCAGGGAAAATTCGGCTTGAGCCCCGTACCTGAATTCCAAAATCGCCGTCATGAGATAGCTCAAACCGAGGAAGATGAGAATCCAACCGAGGATGCATCCTGTGATGCGGCTCGTGCTCGATTGGCCTTGGCTCCGACCAATGATGGAAAGCGTGGCCACGCCGAGAACCAAATCCACCACCGCAGCGATGGGGACCATGGATTGAATCTCGACCATGGTGCTACACTTGCCCCACTGAAAATAGAGGTTCCGTCTGCATTCTCCACGACGTTGCAATTCCTGCACGAGGGCCGATGCCCAGGAAGAGTGATGGAATGAGGATCAGAGAATTTCAGATGAGGGGGACCGGACAACCGCTGGTGTCTCAAGTCGATATGAGAATCGTTGTGTTCCCTTCCCTTTGGATTTCTTTCCGAGAAAATCGACGTGGCCGAGTTCTGAAATGTTGCTGACATGGGTCCCTGCGCAGGGGCACATGTCCACGCGATCGCCGATTTGAACGATGCGTAGTTGCTTGACACTGGCTGGAAGCAGATCCATGTTGGTTCGTTCGGGAGGCATGATGGCGTTGATTTCGCCTCGGGTCATGATGCTGTCCGAGACGTCCAGGCCCGCATCAATGCGCTGGTTAGCAGCGTCAAGGAGAGCCTGAATCATGGATTCGT
>JAYYFM010000212.1:0-2126 GCA_036158745.1 Thermoplasmatota archaeon | reverse complement strand
CGACACAAACGGAGTCGCCTCGCTGCCCTTGCTCGCATCAGGAACCGTTGTTGAGGTCCTGTATGATGGTCAAGGCGTTAGTAAGGAACTGTTTGGGAACCAGCAAGGTCAGACTGTACAGATCATCGCTCTCCCTGAGGGCGATTGGACATTACCGGCATCCTCAACCATTGTTTTAGGCGCACGTCCAGATGGCCAACCTCATCAACTCAATGGAGATTTGACGTTCAGTTCAAACTCTCATCTCAAATTGATCGATACAACGCTTGTCATCGCTCAAACCTCTGAAGTGGATTTGGGACCATCTGGAACGCTTACTGGTGATAACGGCGTACTCAATGCGTCCCTGTTGACCATGAGTGTACAATCAACACTCGTTTCAGAGGGACGAGGATTGGAGATACAATCCCCTGTTCAATGGTCGTGTTCGCAGCCTCAAAACATAGCGAATATCCGTTTCATGTCTACGATCTCTATCGCCCCATTGTGTGAAGTCGAAATGATTGGAGGTCAGGCAAATGAAGCGATTACTATCGGTACAAGTGCTTCTTTTTCGTTGATTTCGACACTTGATATCGAAGTGCTTGACAAAGGACTTCCTGTTCAAGGAGCGACCATCATTGTTGATGGTCAGACTGTTCAAACAGATGTACTTGGTTCTGCAACAGCACAAACAACGGCTCGCACCGTCGATGCTCAAGGTGATGTTCAGGAAGGCACGAAGACGGTGACCATGCAGATCGGTTCATTCACGGAGTTTTTCGCTTGGGATGTTCAACAATCCACTTCGCACACCTTCATGGCCTCCACCATACCGACTGGAACAATCAGTTCCTGGTTGATTCTTGAGGAGACATGGAGTCCATACCGATTGGAAGGTGACTTAACGGTTGCATCAAACACAAGGATGACAGTCAATGATGGTGTTGAATTACGTATTGCTTCGAACGCAATCATCGACGTTCAAGGCATCTTTGAAGCCGGAACGGCAACCATCTCTTCAACAGGATTTGGCGCTCGTTGGGGTGGACTGATGTTGGATGGAATTGTGGGGTCAAGAGTTGACCTCTCGGGAACTCTCCTCGCAGAAGGCTCACCGCTCATCACCATGGTTGGTCGCGGTGATGTGAGCGCGCAGGGCGCACAATTTGTTCGTTCAGCGGGTGCCGACCCGCTCATCAGCATCTATGCATCAGCACAATCGTCGTTAACACTCATTGATTCAGTGTTGAGGGATGCGGGCTCAATGTGCATTCAAAGCCAGAGTCCAGATGCAATCATTGTTCTCAGGGATGTTGAGCTATCGGACTGCAACGGCGATGGTCTTTGGGCACGACTTTCTCCAATTGATGTTCAAGGCATCACGCTTGGAACTGGACTTGAAGACGGAATTGATTTGATAGGCACTTCAGGTCAGATCAGTGGCATCCACTCGTCTTCGTTTGACGGCGATTATGTGATTCGAATGCAGTCGATTGAAGATGGATTCCTTCTCGAAGATTCGACCATACATCCAGGAAACAGCGGTGGTGTACTCGCGTTCATGTGTGAAGATCTGATTATGAACAATTTGACGGTCAATGGAGCTCCAGGTATCGACCTTGATGAAACCTCAGCCCAGTTGAATGACATCGTCTTCGATGGGGACGGATTTGGCATTGGTCTGACCATCCGACACGGATTATCTGAGCCAGTCGTTGCTGAAGATATCCAAATATCAGATTACTCAGTTGGTCTCAAACTGCACGCACACGATTTCGAAGACCCGGCTATGGCGATTTTACGAAACATGTCGATCGATTCAGCCGAAGCAATGTCAGCTGAATTTTTTGACCTCAGAATTGAATCGTCCTTATTGGATGGAGACATCTCCATTGCAGGTAGCACAGTTGACGCTATCGACACAACTCTAATTGGCACCGAATCAATTGATGCAAGCGGCCTCCTCAACGAATGGTCATCGCACTCTCTTCATGCCGTTCTGAACGGAGAGGTTGTTGAAGCATCGTACGTTCTAACCTCGGATATCATGAATGAACCGCTGGAATTTTCGGGAATGTTTGTCGATGTTGAATTGCTGAGTGAACAAACTACCTCGGATGGATCAACATCAATCACAGAGGTGT
>JAYYFM010000211.1:0-2131 GCA_036158745.1 Thermoplasmatota archaeon | reverse complement strand
GTCGTTGCAATCTTGGAACCAATACCATCCATCGCTGTCACCGTCGTCATCGAAGACCAATGGGTTGCTAAAGGTAACAAGGACCTCAGTCCCATCGCCTAATCCGTCACTGTCCGTGTCTTCTTGAAGTGGATTGGTTGAGAAGATGAGCACTTCTTGACCATCGTTCAGCAAGTCATCGTCCGTGTCTGAATCGGTTGGACTCGTGGACGAATTGAAGATTTCATATCCGTCCATCAAATTGTCATCGTCTGAATCGGGGTCGAGTGGATCGGTATTGTGGATGTTCGTTTCGTCTTCATCAGGAAGGCCATCGTTGTCGGTGTCGATGATTTCTTCAGCCCCGTGAATCACCAATTCCCAATGGTTCCATGTTCCCGTATCTCCATTGCCACGGTCGTTGACTTCGAGGGTCCAAACACCATCAGACGACTCGTCCCAGTGCAACACCGAAGAGAACACCCATTCGTTGAAATTGTTGTTGTTGTCTTCGTGTTTTTCAGCCAACCTCGATTCAGTTCCATCCGGCGAAGTGAGTGTGATTTCTAGGTCGCCACGGAAGGTGTGGTCCGCATCAAATCGGACTTCGACCGATTCGACGAGCAAGCCAGCATCCACCGTTACGCTATCAGAGAGTCCACTGGCCGTATTGTCAGGTATGGATTGTGAAATGTCGATCTCGCCGCTTGACCAGTTGTATTCAGGATTCACATTGGTCCAGTTCCGAGCAATGTGAACGGCAAGCCCAGCATCGATGGCACCGTGACCATATTTGTGGTTCACATCATGGCCTCCTCCATTGGTGACCCAATCGTTGTCACTTGCATCGTTCGTACGAGCACTGTGGACCAAGACGTGCTGAACATCTCGATACGTGAGTGATGGGTTAGCCTCGAGCATCAATGCGATTACACCAGAAACAAGCGGCGTTGCGCTGCTCGTTCCACCGAAGTTGTTGTTGATGTCCGTGGAGGTGTAGCCACCAGATCCTCGAATGTCTGCCGTTGTAATTCCCTGTGCACCTCCTCGTGAATGAGCTGCGACGAGAATGTTGGCGCCGTCTTCGCTGTACCACGCTTGGTTGCCATAATCCGTGATGGCAGCGACCCCAATGGTGAATCGTGAATTTGCGTATCCATCGTAATTGGAATTGTCATCGTTGTTCCGTCCGTTTCCACCTGCGAGTGTAACGATGGTTCCTAATCCCCCTCGTCCTTGGTACATGTTGTCTTCGAGCGAAGCCTGCAGCAATGGACCAGGTCCACTGACGACCTTACCCGAGTCACTCGGCCCCCATGAGTTGGAGGAAACAGCGACGAGGTCACGCCGATGACCAATAGCATCCGCTTCGTCTTGGTCAGTGTTTGAACAAGCAATCAAACGAATGCCAATCAAATCAGCATCCATGGCTGCACCAGATATTCCGTAGTTGTTATCGCCAATTCCTGCTGCAACACCCGCCGCAGACGTCCCATGTCCATCATTGGAACTTGGCGTTGGGTTGCCGTCGTTTCCACAGTAATCCCAATCGACGGCGTCTAGATAATTCGGTGAGAGATCGTTGTGTTGATGGTCCACACCATCATCAACGACTGAAATCAAAACATTTGATCCTCGAACAGAATCCCACGCACCCGTAACGTTGGCGTCCTCACCAACAGTTCCTGACCCTTGGCCAGTGTTTTGGAGATGCCATTGCGATGAGAACGAGGGATCGTTCGGTATGAATCGAGGTTGGTTATCGTGAGGTTGAATGATTGACCATCGAACAACCTCATCGACAGCCATGAGTTCATTTCGGATATCCATGGATTGCTCGAGATGAAGGATGAAGGACCCAGGGATTTGGTTGGGTTGTTCAACCGATGCAACATCGAATTCCAGTACATGGCGTAGTTGTTCTTCGGTTTGACCGCACATTGATGGCATGTAAACAAGCCATTCGTTGGAGGCATCACTCGAACCATCCGTCATTGCACGTACAAAGGCATTGTTAACGCCAAAACTCAGTTCATTCGGCGCACAGTCGTACCGATTGTCACTTGTGGTTGCCTGTGCGTACGAGAACGGAGCAAACAAAGTCAGCAAAATCAAGAAGATGCCGACTCGCATAGCGGTAACACGCCCCCAC
>JAYYFM010000210.1:0-2151 GCA_036158745.1 Thermoplasmatota archaeon | reverse complement strand
CAATATCCGTCTGCACTCGCCTTGCTTCGATTCGAATGGGGATGTCAATCACGCACCTTGGCACCGGCAGTCGTGGAAATGCCACGTTGCTAAGTTCAGGTTCGTCCCACATCCTCATTGATCAGGGATTCAGTGGGGTCCAACTGGAGAAGAGACTCAACATGCTCGATGTATCTCCGGACGACCTCGAAGCGATTGTCATCACACACCATCACGGCGATCATGGTGGAGGCGCACTCATTGCCCAGAAGCGCTGGAAAGTTCCAGTCTACGCCAATCACAGGACCAGTGCAGAACTCGGCTTACTGCCTGAATTAACACGGCCGTTCGAAGCACTCGACGTCTTGCCGTTCAACAACGGCATTTCCCTGTTGCCAGTTCCAGTTCCTCATTCAGGCGCCGACAATGTTGCCTTCGTGGCAAGCCATGGAGGTGAACGTTCTGCAATCATCACAGATTTAGGCAGCTGGACAGATGAGTTGGTGCATCATGTCCGAGGTTGCCAGCACATCGCAGTCGAAGCAAACTACGACCGAAACAGGCTGTTGGCTGGTCCTTACCCATCATCCCTCAAAGATCGAATTACTGGTAGAGGAGGTCACTTGTCCAATCTACAAACCGGTGAATTCCTTGCTCAAGTATGCACGGACAACACCAGAAGCATTACACTCACACACCTTTCTGAAATGAACAATGCACCGCATCTAGCCGAATCCACGGTCTTGTTTGAAATCGATGAAGTGTTTGAGGGTGACATCAACATTTCACTCCAAGATGGCCCTCAATTTTCGCACTTTATCGGACGTCGTGATGGGGATGGATTCGCCACCAACGCCATCCAACGCATTCAACGTGAACTGCTGTAAAACAGCAACCTTGAGGTCAATGCCTAAATGCAGCCGAAGAACTACGGTGAACAAGGGGAGGTCAAGATGCGTCGGCGTAGCACAGCTGAAGATGACGATGCCGTGAGTGAAATCCTCGGAGTCATCATGATGCTTGCCATGGTCATCACCATCATGGGCGGCGTCTGGATTTTCCTCAACCCATACCTGGTTGCGTTTCACGACAACACCAACTGGAACAGTGCCAGCAACATCGCAGACCGAATCGAAGACCGAATCGACGTTGTTGGTGATGCACCTGATGGAACCGGTACACGCCAAGCGCTGTCCCTGAAATCGTCCTCCATCAATCCTGCGAATCTTGTTGAAGAGTGGATGATTGCCGCTGATTTATCCCCGTTCGAGGTGGTGAGAGTGAACGAATTGAATGCAACATCGTTTGAATTTCTTGCTCTCAATGAATCTGTGACGAGCGTGGTTGTACAATCCGTTCAGAACACAACTCAGTATTCTGTATCACCTACAATCGATTGGACAACGTTGGACCATAACATGGATAGTGAAACCTTCCTCATCATCGATTTCTACAATGCTGCAGGCGACCATGTCCACCGATGGTCACGCTTCGTCCTTTCAGGCCTGAGTGTTAATACAGCAATCGATGGAGGTATGAACCAAATTGCATTGATCAACGATGCAAGAATTTCTCGAGATCCGACAACTTCGTGGGCCATCGAAGAGGCTCCAAAATTGCGTCTTGATACCTTGGTCGATGGCTCCACGAGACTCTCAATTGTTCTCACAGACGTGCGTTTGGGTAATGCACTCGGAAACGGACCAAACGTAGGATTCAAGGTCGAATCCCTTGGACCGATTCAATTGTTTACGGGGGAATCCTACAACCTTCGAATCAAGGTTACCAACACGCTTCATTCTGTCATCGACCCACAGTACCACGAGGTTTGGCTCAACGAGTACACCATTAGTCGGGCATCAGGAACACTTGGTGAATTCGTTGGAATCACACCGTATCAACGGGCGAGTGGAAGCGATGGGCTGACGGTGGAAACACAAGGTCTGCCCCTCTATCTCGAAATCGACGTACGACGATTGGCGGTGAACGCATGATGCAAATGCATCGTGACGAAGAGGCCGTTTCAGCAGCTATTGCGACTGTGCTATTGTTCGGTGGAGTCATCTCCATCATCAGCCTGATGATGCTCACAATGATCCCTGTCATCGAAGAATTGGAAGGCAGTGTTGAGCGCCATGATATGTCAGCACAGATGACGCAATTCAATCATCT
>JAYYFM010000209.1:0-2157 GCA_036158745.1 Thermoplasmatota archaeon | reverse complement strand
CAAATTTCGACGAGGAATTTCATATGGTACAACAATCCACTGTTTTGAATGACGTTTTGTTCCTTGAAAGTGGCTAGTAATGTCCACAATATCTCTGGTTTTTATTCCATATTCGCTCATATCAAGAGCGTTCATGAAAAGAACTCGACGATTCCCGTGTACACCTCTATACCTGTCGTGTAATCCGTAAATTGTTGTGTTGTATTGATCGTGGCTGCGAATTGTCATTAACACAAAACGGTCTTCTGGTAATGTCACATCTGGCAAGGAATGAACTGAGAACGAGGCCTTGCCTGTTTTCGTCGAAAACTCACAAGAATCTCTCGGTGGATTCGGTAACAAAAACCCGGATGGCTTGCGCACTCGTTCGTTGTAATTTTCAAATCCTATCAAAGCCTTTGACATAATATCTCGAATTGTATCGTAATTATCCGTGCATGATTTCCAATCCAGAACATCTGGACAAAGTAATTGTCCGAGTTGTGCGACAAGGGCAGGTTCGCTCATCAACCCAGTTGAAACTGGTTTGAGGTTGCCTTTCGAGCGATGAACAACACCCATTGAGTTTTCTACGGTGACAAATTGCTCGCCTGATGATTGAACATCCAATTCCGTACGACCGAGAACAGGTAAAATCAAGGCTGTTTTTCCTGTTACCAGATGGCTACGGTTCAATTTTGTTGAAATCTGGACGGTCAAACCTACGTTTTGAATAGCCTTTGCAGTCCTCGGTGTATCGGGTGTTGCAGATAAGAAATTACCACCCATACAGATGAGAACGTCTACATCGCCTTCTTCCATCGCGTGAATTGAATGGACAACATCGTAACCATGCTTCCGTGGTAACTCAAATTTCAATCCCTGTTCTAATTTGGCAAGAAATGATTCACTCGGTGCTTCCCAAATCCCAACTGTTCGATCACCTTGGACGTTCGAATGGCCGCGAACCGGACAAACGCCGGCTCCTGGACGACCGATATGCCCGCCCATGAGAAGGAGGTTAACGACTTCTTGGATTACTGCAACTCCGTTTTTGTGTTGTGTCAAACCCATCGCCCAACATGCGATGGTGGCTTTGGAATCAGCGCACATTTGTGCAATTTTGTGAATCATCTCACGTTCGATTCCAGAATCATTGACAATTTGTTGCCATTCTTGTGTGGCTAGATCTGATTCAAATTCTTCAAACGCTTTTGTTTTCGAAGCGATGAAATCTCGATCGATTGCATCCAAAGCCAGAAGTTGTTTCATGACACCTTTCAGGAGCGCAGCATCACCACCAATGCGCACAGGGACGTGTAAATCTGCTAATTGTATGGACTTAACGTCGCCCGTCAGGTAATCCTGTGGATGTTTAAATCGCTTCATTCCCGTTTCTGGTAATGGATTAATGCTGATGATTTTCGCACCATTTTTCTTTGCATCGCGCAACGCAGTCAACATTCGTGGATGATTCGTTCCGGGATTCTGACCGATAATAAGAATCAGATGAGAATGATTGAAATCCTCGAGATGGACTGTGCCTTTTCCTATGCCTATGGTTTGTATCAAAGCCTTCCCGCTTGATTCGTGGCACATATTTGAGCAGTCGGGTAAGTTGTTTGTCCCCAACGCTCGGACCAATGCTTGGTAAAGGAATGCAGCCTCATTTGACGTCTTACCTGAGGTGTAGTAAACGCCACGTTCTGGGGAATCCATGGACTCAATTGAGGAAGCTATGTGCTGCAATGCATCGTCCCATTCGATTGGTGTATAATGAGACGCATTTGCTTCCAAAATCATAGGTTGAGCGATTCGGCCTTGGCTATTCAACCAATAATCAGATTTTTTCAATAGTTCGGCAACGGAATTTTTCTGGAAAAAGGACGCATTGACGTTCGCTTTCATTGCTTCATCCGCAACGGCTTTGGCACCATTTTCGCAAAATTCGAATGGTGTCCGATGGTCAGGATCGGGCCACGCGCAGCCTGGACAGTCAAATCCATCTTTTTGATTCACCATGAGAAGTGATTGCACGGTTCTCGTTACACCCATCTTTCGTATTCCATGATTCATCGAAGAGATTGCGGCAGAAACGCCAGCAGCAGTGGATTTGACTTTTGATAGTCGCAACCGATTGGAATCGAGAGGCGTTCTACCATCCACGCTCTTCTTCAT
>JAYYFM010000208.1:0-2163 GCA_036158745.1 Thermoplasmatota archaeon | reverse complement strand
GGCAAGGAAGATAAGGAACAAACCAGTCGGGAACAGGACTGAAAAATAGGTCATGAGGCTCGTTGGACCACCGCCCTCAATTCCCTCGATGGCATCGTTCATGGCCTTTGCACCGCCTGTCGGCGACTGGCTCCATGTAACGTGCATGCTGCTATCGACAAGAACCAATGAATCTGCATTCCCAGTAGGAGAGGTTGATACAAACTCTTGATTGTAATCGAGAACAATAGGCCAACTGCTGTTAATGGAAGAGCGATAAGCATCGACATCGCTCATCATCGAACCATTTCCAATCACAATTTGCACAACTGCTACATCCTCGCGTTGCCCGAGCAACAATTCGAGTTCATTCGCTTGATCTTGAGCAGATTCCGAACCTGGTGCAATCGCTCCAATGGCCAGAACATTGGCATCGCCCATCAGTTCTGACAACGTCGTGAATTCAGCACCTGAAGATTTCAATTCAGCATCGATGAGGCGTGCATTATCGTTGAGTTGCGCCTCCGTGTTCAGGTTGGAGACAGAGAAGCCAACCGGTAGCATAAGGAGGGCCATGATCAATAAGGCGATGAGAATTGGAAGCGGCATAGGCGGGTCTGCATTGAATCCTTTGAATGCAAAACCGAGGAAGCAAGCAATTGTTGTCAAACTCAGCCATAGGCCTGAGCTTGCAAAGCCATCGGATTCTCCTTCGACTTCAAAGCGAATGATGCCGAATGCATGACAATCCACATTTGGGTTCCCACTTGAGGTCTTGACACAAACTTCAAGATTTGAAATTCCTTTCTGAAGCACTTCTTTACCGGTCCAAATCCATGCAGTCTCATTGTTTCCAAGGCTCCGCTCCATTCGGATTCTTCCGATTGAACTTTCCATGACCATGTCGCGATCTCGGTTGGTTTTCACGTCGTCATCCATTGGTCCACGCAGCACCCAAGATACAGCAGGGTCGCCATTTCCATCAATGAGTACGTCACTAGGGCCCCATGGAAGGGTTGGAAGGAATTCGATGTGTGCTCTACGTGAAGAGTCGACTCGAATGCTTGCGCTTGGCTCGTACACCTTTCCGGTCATGATGATACCTCCAGCGTTGGCCTCAAATCCACCCCATTGGACTCGTGCATTTGTTCCCTCACACAAGTGTTCAGCGCTCAATGAAATGGAGAAGGTGTCACCCTTATTCATGTCAATGTCCATCATGACGATTTCGCCAGAGAAATTCTCGGGGTCATTAGCAGCTATCGTCTCCAATGTATGGGTTATTGTTGACTCATAGACGAGCGAACCGTTGATGCTCACAGTCATCACAAGTGTGGTTGAATCCTCGCCCGGAGTGAAAGGGAAGGACGGGTTGACGCATTGAGTTGGTTGTGCAAACGCAGCCTGTGGAACGAGATAAGCGCTGAAATATGTGGACATATTGATGGTTCCCTTCATCGAGTTGATGAGGGGTTCAGAAGTCAAAGAGAAAATTGGAATAAGACCCGAATTGGGAGGGATATCAGCGTACGCAACAGTGGCATCGGGCCGATCTCGTTGCAAAACAGAGGTTTCAGCGTCATCGCCTTCGACATAGAGTCGTTGTTCGATGTCCATCTCCCACTCAACATAACCTGCATCATAGGTGACATTCTCAACGCCTTGAACGGACGTCAGCGCAACGCCGGAAAAGAACAGTGCCATGAGCAGCACGGCGATGACGTGGCGATGGCGCATGACACGCTGAGTGTGAACCAGTTCATGAAGTCGGCGGCGAATTACATCGGTGTACCCAAGTAGAGCCACATCAATGCTACGCCAGCAATGATGGAGAGTGCATTGACCGACCCTTTCGTTAACAATCCACGGTTTTCGAGAACCGCTCCGAGAACACTATCGATTTGGCAACCAAGGAATCCAAGTCCTGCAACCAGGCCTGCAACGAGAATTCCGTCGGTGACTGTGGTCGAGAACATGATCAAACTGGCGACGAGAGCGGTTATACCGATGAGGATGCCACCAGCCGCTGCAGCGAGTTGGCCATTGGGAGAGAATCCGCCATTCACACCCGCTTCGCACGGTTTGAGTGTTGTAATCATACGGACTCGATCATCGAGGCAACCGATTTCGCTTGCCCAAGTATCGGAGGTTGCTACTGCAACTGCAGCAGCGAACATCCACAAG
>JAYYFM010000207.1:0-2184 GCA_036158745.1 Thermoplasmatota archaeon | reverse complement strand
TGCCACCATTTCCCTCAGTTCACTGCACTTCTGTTCGGCGACCGCTAGAATCTCGGCAAATTCGTCCGGAGTGAAGACTCCTTTTAGCCCCTTCTGTAACGAGTGGAGGTGGCCTTCGTCTCCAAGAGTGATGTGAATGCGCTCATCTCCACCGAGTTCTTCTTCTTCACTTGGGTCGTAAACGAAGCGTCCACCTGCACGCTTGAAGGATGCCATGATCGGTGTTCCGTTGACCTTCAAGGTGTGATCTTCACCAACATCGAAGCGTTCGGCTGGAACAACAGCTGTACGCAGAGCAGCAATGGCTGCGAGGCCCGCAGCATCGAAGATGTTGCCGCCATCGGATAGAACGTGGATGTCGATCATGACACCCCAAACCTTCTCCCCTGGAACGATGCAGAGCTCGTCCATGTCGATGCATCCGGATTCACGGATTCCACGATCGACTACTCGGCCGAGTTCGATGGATTCTGGTGAGGGTGGACCTGGCTCATACTTGCGGTGGGCAACAGGTCGTAGTTCAGCACCACACATGAGGGAACCTTGTGTTGGACGATCTGGCCATGGTGTACGGATTTCGAATTTGACACCAGCATAGATGATGGTGTCGCCCCAAACGACCTTGGCAGATCCTTCAGCGTTGTACAGGCAGTCAACCTCAAGGTGGACTTCACGTCCTTCGAATTGTCCTCGGCCATCGATCCGCTGTCCTTCTGCTGCGAGACGCTCAAGCTCTTGTCGCAAGAGGGAAGGAACGAGTTCAACCATCAGGCTTCACCTCCTTCGTATCGGCGCTTGAGAGCATCAACCATGATTTCGTGAATTTCTTTTGCAGCCTTGTGGTTGTATTCCATGGCGAGATTGTACTCATCGATGGAGAGGTCACCATCCATTTGTAGGAAAGCGATCTCACCGGTGTTCGGAAGAATACCAACTGGTAGGTCTGCTTGACCGTAGTTGTCTTCTGCCTTGTCAAGGTCGAGAACAACCGTGTCCTCGATCTTTCCAGAGGCTACACCGACGATCATGTCTCGCATGGGAATCCCAGCGTCAGCAAGGGCAACGGATGCAGCAGTGATTCCTGCACATCGTGTTCCTGCCTCTGCAGCAAGGATTTCGATTTCAACTCGAATCTTTGAACGTGGGTAGCGTTCAACGAGGACAACCGATTCCAAAGATTCAGCTGTGACCTTTGAGATTTCACGGCTTCGTCGATTAAATCCTGGTCGAATTCGGTCTCCGGTTGAAAACGGTGCCATATTGTAGCGTACGTCGATAACAGCACGATCTTGTCGCTGAATCTTTCGAGGGTGCGCTTCCATTGGACCATAAACTGCAGCAACTGCAACGTTCAGTCCATGTGTAACCATGGCCGAACCATCGGCCGCAGGTAGGACCCCTGCTTCGATCGTTACTGGTCGCATCTCATCGATTGCTCGACCATCAAGTCGCTTTCCATCTTCTCGTAGTAATTTTACGTCTCCATATCCACCCATCAGTGTTCACCTCGTTCGTTTTCAAGTGCTTCAACCGCACCTTCGAATGTGTTTTTGTGTCCTTCTTCGTTAAGAGTTTGAATCAAATGTCGTGCAACCTGCATGTCCGATGCATCTCCGTGAATCCACACACGACCGTTGTCGCCGACGATGATGCGACAATTGGTAGCATCACGAATTCGGCTAAGCATAGCATTGTTTTGCCCTCGAATAATATCGATCAAATTGACAGGAATTGAAACAACTGCGCCTTCGTTGAGGCGTCGAAGTCCAACACCTTTCATGGTGAGGACCATGTTGTGTGTTTCATCAACTTCCTGAATGCGAGCAAGCGCAGCGTCACCAATTCCAAGGTGTTGTCGGGTCGAACCAAATTCTACCTTCCAAGGCGCGAGTGACATTGGCAGCAGTGCTTGGAACGGTCCGTTCACATCAAAGAACCAGAGGTTGTTCCGGACTTCGGCCACAAATCCGATGACGAGATCACCTGACCGTGGCATGTATGCGCTGTTAATTGGTAGAACAGAAACGACATCGTTTTGTTCGTTGAGCCATCCCAAGCGGGTGGCAATGAATTCGTTGTTTTCGGCGATTGTACCAGTACCTGCTCGCTTCCCGGATGATGGCCCGATGACCATTCCCGGGGTCACGAGGCGCTGCTCGGCGCCAACTTGACCTTCGGACATTC
>JAYYFM010000206.1:0-2213 GCA_036158745.1 Thermoplasmatota archaeon | reverse complement strand
CTTCCAATGCACGTTCAGTCAATTCACGAACGGACGTCACGAGCTTCCTTTCCATTTCATCGATTGGATCGCCAGCATCGACAAGGAGAAGCAGAAGGTCACATTCAATCGCTTCTGCAAGGGTTGCTCTGAACGCTTCCAGCGTTGCGTTTGGTAAGCCATCGATGAATCCAATCGTATCTGCAAGGAGAACACGGGGGCTTGCCTCAAGCCGTCCTAACGTCGACTCAAGCGTTGAAAACAACCGGTCCTCAACAAGAACTTCCTTTCCAGATAAACGCCGGAAAAGACTGGATTTTCCTGCGTTTGTGTAACCTGCAAGACCCACGGTCTTGGCATGTTCCTTCCGCTGCCTTCGCCGCTCTGCAGCGGATTTGACGTGTTTACGCTGACGCTTACGTAGCGCTGCTAATTCACGATTCACGTTCGTAAGGACAGAACCTGCTGCAGTCTGTCCAGCACCACCGTATCCTGCTCGTTCGCCGGTCGTCTGTTGCTTTACAACCTCTCTGAGGACCGTTCGGTCCGATTGCAAGCGAGCGATACGCACCTGCGTTCGAGCTTCAACGCTCGAAGCATGGGCAGTGAAAAGAGCGAGAAGAAGCCGGACACGATCCCACACTTCGATACCAACTGCATCGTTTACTCCCACAAGTTGACGCGGTGTTGCATTGGTGTGGAGTAAGAGCAAATCGACACCGTTCCATGGATGGCCGCGGGAGGCTGAGCGAAGTTCTTCAGTCACATCCTGAAGCTTGCCCTGGCCCATGAACCATTTCGCATCGCTTCGTCCCCGCTGGTCGACTCTGTCAACGATGTTGATGCCCATTGTTTTCGCTAGTGCGATGAATTCGCCACAATCCTCGTTGTTACGAACAAGCAGGAGCGCCTTGCGACCTTGATGGTCGGATTGTGCCTCATCCGTGACCAAACCTCCTGCACCAGCAAGGAGGTCAGCCTTTGAATCCGCCATGTCCTTCGCTCGATAGGCACGCATTTGATTTCATGCATTATCCTCATATGGGTACGCATGAAGGCAGGGTCATGACGTCCGAGCACCATGTTGTCGTTTCTTGGTCTGGCAGTGCGGCGGATTCAAAACCAATGATTGAACTTCTTGAGCAGGCAGGTTACGCCTTTACAGTCAAGAGCGAGGCTGCAACACATCTCGAAATTGTCGTTGAATCAGAGAGCATGCGCGGACTACGCGATGCAGTGGATGAACTGCTTGTTCAACTGTCATCACTGGAAGACTGACGTTCCATCAATTTCGATACTGCATGTGGATCATGATTCTTCTCGAAGTAATCTGTAGCAACGAGGTCGCCTAATCGTTTGACACCTGCTTCAATTAAATCTGGATCGTTTCGTTCAGCCTCTTCCCATCGTTGTTGAGCATGTTCAGCATAGCGCTGATCCGCTTCTGCTTTCACTTGTTGGGCGACAGTCAAATCGTCCTCGAGGCCATGATATTCTTCACGATCTTCGGCTTGCATGATTTCACGGTTTGAATCCAAATCGGATTCAAGAATCCCTGGTGTGAATCCTCGCTCATCTTTTCCTCGTGTCATCAAAGGGTTCGATCGTTCTTTTTTCATCTGCAATTCCCATTGTTGCATAACGAATGCCGGCGTAAGTTGCGAACCGAAATCATCGACATCAATGTGCAGATCGCTCAGCATTTCTTCAATCCAAATGTCTGTGGCTTTGCGGAGTCTGAAAAAATCTGCAAAGGATATCATTTGTCCAATCAGAAAACAAACCGCAGCAACGAACCATGATGCAGTCAACAGATAGGCTGCTCCAGCGCCAACGCCTCCAAGAATAAGGACAGAAACCATCCATCGCTTTCGAAGTTCTGGGTACGAGTAGATTCCTCGAGGAATGGTACCCATGGTCATCCCTCGTTTCGCTTAGCAAGTTCCCTCAATTTGGTCATGGAGGCTTCATCGTCAAGTGCTTCCATCTTCCAGCCAAGATTCTCCATGTTGCTTGCAATCATGGCATCAGCAGCCACGGTCATTCGCTCATGCGTCACTTGTAAGAGGAGGCCGATGAGCAATCCTCCACCAACTGCATAATGCCAAATCGTCAGGTACGCAATAACGAGGAGAAAGACGGTTGCAACGCCTGCTCCAAGGATTGTTCTGGATTTCAATCGAGTCTTGGAATCGATGGCATCGAGGATGGCGACTGCATGTTCTCGCTTGGTC
>JAYYFM010000205.1:0-2233 GCA_036158745.1 Thermoplasmatota archaeon | reverse complement strand
CCTGAGTGTACGATGTACAAGTCGTTGAGCACTTCGACCTGCAGGTCTCTCGAAACGCGCATCTTCATCTGCGGTGGTTCTCGCCCGATTTCAAGGTCGAGAGGTTCTCGATCATAACGTTCGTTTGCCTCTCTGTGAAGAAACTGCCGTGATGGATTGAGGCAATAAGCAACTTTGCTGAGCATGAAAACAAGCCGTCCGTCAGCAGGGTCATGAATACGGTCTTGCAGACGTTGCCCAGCATCTGAAGCTAAAGCCGCGGCCTGTTCTTTCAATGGCTGTACATCTTTCGTTTTGAGCGAAGACCATGTCACCAATCCTGCAGGCCAACCTGCGAGGTAGTTGCCTCGAGGGAAGTTTCCACCTCTCAGAATGGAAGGCGTTACCTCGTCGAGTTGGGCAGGTGTCGTAGCAGAAGCTACAACTTGATACAGCCATTGTAGACGTTCAATTTGCCCGCCAGGAAGCGGTTCTCGAGCGAGGTATGCAAGTTGATTGAATCGTGTGTTGGTTGTTTCTGTTTGAGCAGGCGCAACAAAGACAGGATGGTGGTTAAGGAAAACGTCAACCCATTCATTGAGGATGGCATAGACATCTTCAATCACAGGGTCGATCAAATGCTCACATTCTTGCAAGATCATATCCTCAATGAGGCGGTAATCTGGAGGCGATGCTCCATCCCAAGGCATACTTGCTCGTATGGAACGAGACCGCAATCTGCGTCTTGATTCCTCGACGAAAAGTGACGACTCGAGGAGCCCTTCCAAGACGGTTTGGGCGCTTTGTTGCCCGCCAAGTCGGATGGCAAGACGGTTTCGTGCAGCGATGAAATCATCAGCAGGTTGGAGCATTCCGGCTTCGATAGCATCACGAGCATTGCGAATCCTCCAAGCGGAATTCAATGCTTGAGTTCGAAGGAGCGGGGCTTTTTCGTCAGGAAGTTGCTCCTTGCTCAAGTGAAGAGCAACCGAATCGATGTGCGGTGCGAGAATTTCAGACAGAAATGCATCGATGGTGGAAATCGGAGCTGCCTCGAGCAAGGACATCAGCATCGAGACATCGCCTTGGTGGCGAAGTCTGGGATCATGGACGCCCATTCTGTCCTCTTGGCTGACAGGATGTGCACGCAAGGATTGAATGCGTTGGCGAATGCGAGAACGCAATTCTGAAGCAGCTTTACGAGTGAAGGTAATCGCTACAATCTCTTGTGGCAGCAACCCTTTCCATTCGTTCAATGGCGTTCGGTCGCGTTTTGCGGCCAAGACCTTTCCTGAGCCGATGGGTTCCTGTCGTATTGGAGGTGGCAAAACATACGTTGCACGTTGTTCGGCAGAAAGGAGATGTTGAACATAGCGTTCGGCCATGACAGTGGTCTTTCCTGTACCAGCTCCTGCATCCAAGGCGATGTGCTGGTCTAGATTGAGACCGAGTCTCTGACTTCGATTGAATGAAATCATTTCAACTCACCTCCTATCGAGGCCGAAGGACAAGCGTTCGCCAAAGAACAATACGAACAGTGTGAGCCTGGCGTTGGATGGTTCCAACCGAGTTCGCTTGCGTCACGCGCTCGGATTGCAGCGGTAATTCGAGAACTCATCCACGCACGGAAACTGTTGCTCTGGGGGCTTGGTCCTTCGTTCGGTAGCCGGAAATGATTGCTTGAATACGCAGTTTGTGATCCGATGTTGAGGGGGGAAGTGTAGGGCTTGAACCTAGGATCAATTTCAACGAAATGTTCCGTATCATCGCCAACTTCTGATATCCCAACACCGATGACTCTGTCCCCCGGATGTGCAATCTCCCAAGCGCGTGCATAGACAGCAAGTTGAATTTCCTTGAACAACCCAGAAGCATGGCGTGAACCTTCTTGGCCTGGTTTTGGACCTTCAATGGTTTTGATATCTCGAATGATGATGAAACGTTTTGCTGGAGGCTCTTTTTCTTCAAAGATCAATGGTATTGTCTCAGCATCTTCAGCGGCCAACCCGCTTCCATTCAATTGCTCAAGGACTTCATCCGAGAAAACAACACTGTCAACTCGGTCGATCCTCCCTCGAATGTTCAAAGATGAAATCTCCATTGAATCGTCGAACCCTTGGATTTCGACATATTGTTCAGATTGCTGTTGAAGAGCCCATTCGCTAGCGATAGGTGCTGCAGAAGTCAAGTCAAGATCGGCAAGGAGTAAGCGTCCTAATCGTCCACCAATTGGAAGTTCATGGCTTCCTTCAAT
>JAYYFM010000204.1:0-2240 GCA_036158745.1 Thermoplasmatota archaeon | reverse complement strand
GACATTGTTCCCTTCGATTGTACATGCTTCAATTGGAATGATGGCATCTGCTCCCTCTGGTACAGGTGCGCCAGTCATGATTCGAACCGCTTGTCCACTTGTAACAGAGAGCTGTTCGTCTCCTGCTGCAGCCTGAGAGGTTGCGATGATATCCAGTGTTGATGGAGCCTCGTGTGTGTCTTCAAAGCGGACGGCAAATCCATCCATTGCTGAATTGTCAAACGGAGGATCATTTACTTTCGAGGAGAGGTCTTCTGCAAGAATTCGTTGATGTGCCTCGTCCAAATTAACCAGTTCAGTTGCGTGCGATAGTGGATGTTCCAAGGAGAGTTGAATCGCCTCCTCAAGTGGCAAGAAATACGGTACATCTTTCATACAATCACTTCTACAGCCTGTGGTTCGCTTCGCCAACCTCAAAGGTTTGTCTTACTTCGGGTTGGTGTGGTAGATTCTACTAACCTTTGGGATGTGGTTGTTCGGACCCTTGTCACGAGTGGTTCAGCAACAGTTCTCGCTGGGATTGTAGCCATCGGTTTAGCCATCGTACTTGCCAATAGTAAATGGAAGGGAAAGCCGATTTTACGAGGTGTTACACAAGCATTGTATGGCCTTCCACCGGTTGTCGTTGGTGTTGTTGTTTACATCGCATTAAGCAAGGATGGTGTTTTAGGGTCATTGAATTGGTTGTTCACAATTCAAGGAATGATCGTTGCACAAACAATCCTCATTTTTCCCTTAATCCTTGGCGTATCATGGACCGCTCTTGAACGTGTTTCTTCCGATAAGCGAGATGTTTTGCGAGTTATGAACGCAACTCCAAAACAACGTGTTCTTTTGGAAATATACTGCGCTCGAAGAGGAATTGCAAACGCCGTTCTGCTTGGTTTCGGCCGAGCTATTGCAGAAGTTGGTGCTGTCTTGATGGTTGGAGGCAACATCGCAGGAAAAACACGGGTTCTAACGACGAGCGTTGTGCTTGAAACAAGTGTTGGCCGACTCGACGTTGCTTTACAGATTGGATTGATTCTTCTAATTATTTCACTTCTCATAGCATTTGGACTCCAATTTCTACAATACATTCGATTCTTTGAAAGAACATCACTTGGACTGGAAAGTGCGAGTTCTGAACCTTTTGAAGAATTCAACGCTTCATGGGAAAATTTGGTGGTTAAGAAGGATGGTGTTTCAATTGTCAAATCATGTTCACTCGATGTGTCTGGGAATGAAATCGTTGCACTCATGGGTGAATCTGGATCGGGTAAGTCCACCTTGCTTCGAGCCTTGTGCGGGCTCGAAAAAGAATCAAGTCGTTACGCCAACCGAATCGCATTCGTTCCGCAGAACCCAGTCTTGGTGATGGATTCTGTTGCAATGGAGCTTGGTCTTGCTTCGAGGCTTCATGACCATTTGCCAGATGCAGGAAAGTACTTTGCTTCAATATGTAATTTCGAGGAGAAAGGCCATCAGCGTACCAATTCACTCTCCGGTGGTGAAATTCAACGGGTTGCTTTCTTGCGCGCATTATCGATGAATCGTGAAATACTCATACTTGATGAAGCTACATCTGAACTCGATGGGGGTTCTGTCGAACGGATTGAACAAGAAGTTTTGTCGTTCAAAGAGCGAGGCGGGGGCGTCGTGTTTGCCACACATAATCCATCACAAGCTCAACGATTGGCCGATCGTATTCTCTTCATCCATGATGATTCATTCATTCCAAAGGATCATCAAATTGCACAACAGTTGCTTGACGGGCAGCGAATGGGTTAGATTTTTGGTTCGCCGCTGAAGAAGAGAGATTGGTTCTCGACTCTGTAATCATCAATACGTTGCGAGGATGCTACGAGAAAATCTCGTAATGCGATAGTTGCTGTATTGTGTTCATTATCCATAAGGAGGATCGAATATGGGTTCACAAGCAATGTATCATTGAATTCATGAATGACGAGATTGGTATTTCCTTGTCGATACAAAGCCGTGCCGCGATCGGATAATGTCCAACATTCCAATTCGTCTGAGATGGTAATCGCAGCCCCCATTCCTTGTCCAATCGATTGATAGCCGTCCCATACAGGATGGTATCCTAAAGAATCCTCAATGAATTCAGCATCGGATTGGTTCGAGAACGCTTTCCAAATCGCCTGTTCTTTTTGATGCGTACCTGATTCATCCCCACGAGAAACAAAACACTGATCATTTTCAAGAAGCCAAGTGAGTGTTTCATTTAAGCTGCCTGAAAT
>JAYYFM010000203.1:0-2243 GCA_036158745.1 Thermoplasmatota archaeon | reverse complement strand
ATCAACGGCTGATGATACCGCCGCACTCGTTTTGGATTTGGTTTCAGCCAACGTTGATGCCATCCTCTATGCCGGCGGTGATGGGACAACCAGAGACATCGTCAATGCTCTTGATGGTCATGAAACGCCACTGATTGGCGTTCCAGCAGGAGTGAAGATGCATTCAGGTTGTTTTGCTACGACACCAAATGCCGCTGCTGAGGTCCTCCTCGCATTCCTTCAAGGCGATTTGATGGTTGCCATCACGGAAGTCATGGATTTGGATGAAGAAATTTACCAGCGAGGTGAGTGGAAAGTTCGCATGTATGGTGAGGCATGGACACCATCGAGTCCACGATTTATGCAAGGCGCAAAGGAACAAGTCGAGCGTGCAAGCGAAGCCGAGACCATTGAAGGGCTTGCGAACCACATCGGGAACCTCATCGAAGCAGATCCTGAACTAATGGTCATCTGGGGAAGCGGTGGAACGCTACGTCGAATGGGGGAACATCTCGATGTGGAACTCACACTTCTTGGCATTGATATCCAACACAAAGGAACAGTTCACGCAGATTTGAATGAGAAGGCTCTGCTTGAACACTTGAAGAATCACGAAGGTCCTCGTTTGCTGCTTCTCTCACCGATGGGAGGTCAAGGCTTCCTCATTGGGCGAGGAAACCTCCAACTCTCTCCAGATGTGTTGCGAGCGATAGGTTTGGATTCGATTCTCGGTGTTGCAACACCATCGAAGCTGTTGGGCCTCTCAAGTGTACGAATCGATACAGGCGATGTTGCTTTGGATGAGGAATTCCAACAACGACGTTTCGTCAAATTGTTGCAAGGCTATCGTACAACTCGAGTGATTCGAGTGTTGGATGCTTAAGGCAGCGATTGCCCGCTTGAAGCGAGAAGCAAACCGAGGAACGGTGGGCTTGGACGGCCAGGGCGAGACTTGAACTCAGGATGATACTGGACACCAACGTAGTACGGATGTCCATCGAGTTCAAAGATCTCACAACGCTGTCCACTTTCGTCCTTACCAACGAATTTCAAACCAGCAGCTTCGATTTGGTCAACCAGATCTGGATTAATTTCGTAACGGTGACGATGGCGTTCATCGATCGAATCGTGACCTCCATAGAGTCGCTTTGTAACACAGTCCTCAACTTGGAAGATGGTCGGCCGAGAACCGAGACGCATTGTTCCTCCGAGGTGTGTCTTCGAAATCTCAGGCATGAAAATCACTGCAGGATTGGCAGCATCGGCATCAAATTCTGTGGATGTTGCATCTTTGATACCCAAGACGTTGCGACAGAATTCGATGGTCGCAACCTGCAATCCGAGACAAATCCCAAGATAGGGGACATTGTTTTCGCGAGCGTATTGTGCAGCGAGGACCTTTCCTTCGATGCCACGGTCACCGAAGCCACCTGGGACCAAGATACCGTTGGCATTGCGGAGAAGCCCCCACGCCTCAGCGTCGTTTGTATCTTCCAAGTCGCTCGCTTCAATCCAATCGATGTTGAGTTTACGCTCAACAGCAAGTGCAGCATGTTGGAGGGATTTGATGACGGACAGATAGGCATCGGAAAGATCGGTGTATTTTCCGACCATAGCAATGTTGACCTCTTCGGTGAGTTCATCGAGGCGATGTGCCATAGCTCTCCATTCAGCAAGAAGACCTGTCTTATCGCAATCAATGTCCAGAATATCGCAGAATCCTTGTTCTTCAAGCATCAATGGGACGTGGTAGATGTTGGGAACGTCGTGTGTCGAAAAGACTGCCTCAGGACGGACATGACAGAAGGCTGAAAGTTTCTGACGAGTTTCGTCATTCAGTGGTTTGTTTGAACGACAAACGAGGACGTCTGGGGTGATTCCAAGTCCCATGAGTTCCTTGACCGTATGCTGTGTTGGCTTGGTTTTCTGCTCCCCAACTGGTCCCATGACTGGAACGAGAGAGACGTGAACGAACGTGACGTTGTCTCTTCCAACTCGGAATTGGAATTGACGGAGTGCTTCCAAGTATGGTGCGCTTTCGATGTCGCCAACGGTACCACCAAGTTCAATGATGCAGACTTCGGGTGTTTCATTACCCCCATCAGCAGGTCGCTTGGCAACGTCGATGATCCAATCTTGAACAGCATCGGTAATGTGTGGAATCACTTGAACCGTTTTTCCGAGATAGTCGCCACGGCGTTCAGCTTCGAGGACTTTGGAGTAGACCTTACCGGTTGTGAGGTTGTTGTCTCGAGCAAGGTTGA
>JAYYFM010000202.1:0-2255 GCA_036158745.1 Thermoplasmatota archaeon | reverse complement strand
TCTTGCGAGCGAATTCATCTCGCGTAAGATCATTGAATTGCCGAACCTTGGAGAGGAATGCTTCCCTTGTTCGGACTTGGTAGAGCGAAGTATCCAATTTCGTTGGACGTTCTCTGAAACGGGTCAGGTCGAAGACGTGTCGCCAGTTTTCCTTCTCAGGAACGACCATAATGGCAATGGCGAGGAGTGCGAACAGATTGAGGATAATCAACCA
This sequence comes from Thermoplasmatota archaeon, assembly GCA_036158745.1. Taxonomy (GTDB): domain Archaea; phylum Thermoplasmatota; class Poseidoniia; order Poseidoniales; family Poseidoniaceae; genus MGIIa-L2. The sequence goes on along the minus strand of JAYYFM010000202.1, from coordinate 2,041 downwards.
CTTGAGGTAAGCGTCACTGGTCAAAAGAACGACAGCACCGATGGCTTCAGTAAATGGCTGCGTTGCAACGCTGGATACGTGACGGCTTTCATCAAAGACGATGTTGAATTCGTCTGTGTTTCGTGTGATTTGAAGAGAGAGTTCATCGTTGTCGAATTCCATCATGTCACGAATCAACGCACGGAAATAGAGTTGGTTTCCTTCCCATGCGGTGTCACCTTGTGCCGATACGAGTCCATCCGGATCGGTATCCCAGCAACTGTGTCCGTTCTCGATGTAGATGTCGCCACATTGTTGCTTTCCTGTCAGGTCGGCATCACCAGCGTCCCAAAGGTGGTTGGCGAATACGGAGTGGTCTGAAACGAAGACAATGCTACCAGTCACGGAGACGTCTCCTGCGTCCCCATCGGATTTGGTATCGTAAGCCACGATGTTCGGATAATCGATTCGTACAATGAGGTCTGTTTTTCCAGTCTTCGGATTTGCAACATTGTTGATATCGAAGCCAGAACGTGCAACAAACGCTTGGTCGCTTGCGGAGGCGAGAACACTCACTTCACGGGTATCGTCTTCAACGTCAAGGACTTGAATTGCAGTTGGTGAATGGAAAAGGACAGGCATTCGACAGTTGTCAGTTGAGCCTTTGGAAACTTCAGTGTCGGTGCATGGTGTGCGAAGCGATGCCTCGTCCATGAGATCCAAATCTTCGCTCACGGAAGCAACGGACCACAATCGTGTGTGTTGGACTGGCATGCGAACGTTGGTGCTGTCAGTCACCTCGTAGAACCACTTGCTGTCGGACACAGGAGCATCGAAGTAAAGGACACCGAATTCTTCTGCGACTCGCTTTGCGTTAGTCGAGTTTGCCGCAAGGATGACTTTTCCGCCCTTCTCGGTGACGAAGTCATGGATTGCTTGTGCTTCAGCTGCATCGAATGGCTTCTCTGGGGCAGCGATGATGAGCATGGTCCTGTGAGGATCTTGCCAATCGTTGACAAGCATTGGTGTTGACATTGTGTTGTAGATGGAGTACTTCTCGCCTGACTTGCCATCGTCACTGGTTCCGAGTGTATCCCTCATCTTGGAAAGTTGTTGGTACTGATAATCGCCTTCAGCATCACGAACGTATGGAGAAAAGACGGTTTCCTTCGAGGAAGAGGCAAGAACGATGAGGACAGTGGAAAGAAGTATGGAGGCGACAAGTCCGACCATGAGTTTCTTTTCAACAGAGAGTTTTGTTTTCTCTGTTTCTGCCATATTTTCACCTCATTTTGCGGCAAGCGCAGTATGTTCTTTTCTTCGGAATCACGATACACACATAATGATTCTCCCTTGACGTTTAGAGAGGTTTTTATGACATCAAGACAATTGTGTATAGGTCTAATCAGCAGACATCGAGCCGATTTCTGCGTAGTAGAGCAAGCAATCCGAGGGAAAAAATGACCGTTTGTGGACCCAGTGCAGGTAAGGCCGAAGAACCATCAGATTCCGAGCCTGAATTGGACGAACTTGAACCGGTATCTCCATCGTTCGAATTTTGACTTCCCCCAGATGCATCAACATCGATTGAGAAGGTGACACTGCGCTCCATGCCGTTCCCTTCTGAGGTGACGATCATGGTGACCTCACATGTCTTGGAAGCATGAGCGGTTGAAGGGGCGATGCGGAACGTGACTTCAGCAGGTTGATTCCCATTCACATCGGTTGGTTGAATCTGGGTGTTTTCGCCACTCTCTAGGCCTTCGATTTCAAGGAGTGGGCAATTGCGAATGTCCGCCTCAATCTTGCTGGCAGCATCGACGGTGTTCCCCATATTGTTGAGAAGGAGCGTTTCTTCTATCCAAGTTCCCGCATCAACTGAGCTTGCAACCAAAGAGACGTCTGGAAGAAGTTTGTGATATCGAGGGACATTGAGGTCCGCTTCAATCTCCTTTGGCGAACCAGCCCCTCCAGCAGTGCTCTCTTCAGCAGTCACAATCATGGTGATCTTCTCGCTTGGAGAATGACTCCGCACCTTTTGAGCATCCGTGGTACTCAATTC
>JAYYFM010000201.1:0-2261 GCA_036158745.1 Thermoplasmatota archaeon | reverse complement strand
CCGGTTCTTTGACAATGAAAGACCACGCTGGGGCCTCTCCACTCACACGAGCATGGGGCTCTGGAGCGACTGAGAAAGGAGCGATTGGGACCATTCCCTCGAATTCCGGTGATTATTCATTGACGGTCACCGTTCGCGGTCCGTCTTCGTTTATCCATCTCAAAGTTGCTGGAGCACTCGTGTTCCAATGGACGCTATGAGGTGACATCGATGCCCACGCTCATCATGATGCATGGGATGACCGGAACGGCAGAGATGATGCGTCCGTTTGCTGAGAAAATTCTTCCCGAGGGGTGGACGTTGCTTGTGCCTGATGCACGTTTTGACCACCCTCGACGCGGCAAAACTTGGTGGCGATATGAGGATGAAGACCCTGATGTAACTCGTCGATTGCAACTCTCTCGTCGTGAATTGATGGATGTTGATTCATCGCTCTCTCAACTTGAGAAACTCATCGCTGAAGAAGCACCCATGGGCCCACTCGTTGTAGGTGGATTCTCTCAGGGTGGGGCGATGGCCCAAGAGATGCTCCAACTCCCCCTTGCCGATCGAATCGTCGGTATTGTTGCCTTAGGAACGCGATTGGTTCGACCGATGGAGTTGAAGCTTCGCCTCGATGAACTCGACAAAAAGAGGATGTTTTGGATGCATGGTGTACGCGATGTACGGGTGCCCATCGAAGATGGCTGGGCTGTTGCTCATCTCTTCGAAGCAGCTGGTTGGAGCATTGAATTGGTTGAACATGAAAAGGGGCATATGATTCCAACAGAGCATCATGATGTGCTCAAGGATTGGCTGGATAACTTCGTCAATTGATTGGATATTTGCTGAGTTCATCGAACCCGCCAATGAAAATCCGATCTTCTCCACGAAGGTCAAAAATGACTGGAACCGTTCGATGCATTGTTGCTTCAACGACTTCGTCACGGAGATTGCGAGGATGCTCATCAAATGAGACTTCAACAAACGGTTGTTCTTTTTGCGTCAGCAGTCGTTTTGCAGCCGTGCAATATCCACAAAATCGCCCTGTAAAGACAAGGAAGTTTCCCTTGTGTTGTTCGAGGAGTTCTGTGAACATGGTATGAAACCAGTGGCTGAAGTATTTCAAGGCATGGTAACTCAGATGAAACCAACTGTTGAAATAGAATATCGCATTCGTTCTACCATGGATTCCTATGTCTTGATTCTTGCAGCATCATCAGGTAAGAACCTCGCCCTTGCTCAACGATTTTCTGAATCCTTTGAGAAAGAAGGTGAGAATGCGAAAATCGTGGACTTAACAACGCTTCATTGGCCCGTATACACGCCAGAATTGGATGGTGATCGTGACAAATCTCCTGATACATCTGAACTGTCATCTCTTATTCTCAACTCAACCGCTTTGGTCGTTTGTGCTCCTGAGTACAACGGTGTCATGCCCCCTGCACTCAACAACACGATTGCATGGCTCTCTGTCGAGTCGGATGATTTTCGAAAGCTGTTCAACAATCGAACTGTTTTGCTCGCAACGCATAGTGGGGGTGGTGGAGCGCATTGTCTGATGGCTATGCGCCACCAATTCTCTTTCCTTGGAAGCAATGTCATTGGTCGATCCATGACGCTCAACAAATCGAAACCGTTCTCTCAAGAGACCATGGACAATCTGATTCAACGCGTTTTGCAATGACCTCTAGGCTCATTTGCGAATCGCTGGTTGGCCAACGGTTATGAACAAGAGGTGACACGGCAGGTCATTGGCTCGTGTGGTGTAGCCAGGTCCATCATCGCGGGTTTTCATCCCGCTGACCCGGGTTCGAATCCCGGCACGAGCACCTGGATACTTTTTGCAAAAAGATTTGAACATCACGTATAGATACTATATCGAATAACCCTATCATAACGGGTATGGTTATGCTTTCAAAAATGCAGTTTAACATACAATACGAAGACGCACTCGACTTACCTTCAGGAGAACTCGTGAACGTCTTTGAGAAGCTCTCCTTCATTCGCATCATTGAGGTGGTTGAACAATCACCACTCATGTTGTTTAGTGCGACGTTGATGAAGCACAAATCCATCGATGACGTCGATAGCATTCCTGCTATGGAATTGAAAGAAGTCCTCTCATCAAACGGTAGAGATGTTCTCTTCTCGACACGCATGAGCGGTCCAATCGCTCGTCTAATCGTCAGTCAAAATGATGCATGGCCAATTGCTCCAATTTTGATTGAATCGAAGCAATTGGTTCTCTCGATGCAAGGTACTCCACAAGGCTTGTCCAC
>JAYYFM010000200.1:0-2281 GCA_036158745.1 Thermoplasmatota archaeon | reverse complement strand
TTGTGAGTAATACCTTCGATGGTAACTTGCTTCTCTTCCATTGCCTCAAGCAAAGCAGCTTGGGTCTTTGGAGGAGCACGGTTGATTTCGTCAGCAAGGAGAATGTTGGAGAAAAGAGGACCAGCACGGAGTTTGAATTCTCCAGACTTCTGGTCGTACATGTAGGTCCCCATGATGTCGGATGGGAGCAAGTCAGGAGTGAATTGAACACGCTTGAACTTACATCCAAGTGCTCGAGCAAAGGTGTTGGCAAGCAAGGTCTTTGCAAGTCCAGGGAAATCTTCCAACAACATGTTACCGTTGGAAAGAATTCCGACGGTGACACGTCGTAGGTTCTCGTTCTTTCCGATGATAACTTTGCTTACTTCGTTCATCAATCCGTTGGAGATATCAGCAACAGTTCGAATTAGGTCTTGTGTTCGGGCGTCTCCACCCATGTTTCCTTGCGAAAATCCAGCATCCATGGTCGTTCACCTTTGGTTACAAATAGCAAACCACATGACATGATACTTGAATGTATGCCGTTCATACGTCGAACACACATCAGCCAACGTGGCGACGTCCCCAGAAGTGGTCGTCCTTACGATGAAGACGAACAATGTCTTCGAGAATTTCCTTTTCCAATGGGGTCAATTCGACCTTTGCAAGTCGTGGAACGTGTGATTCAGGAATGTCGACATAGAACTCATCCAACTCTTCGATGTGTCGTCCAACGGTTGGACCCATGACCGCTACAGCGATTTCTTCACCCTGCTTTGCTTCTTTGAGATCTTCACTGGCTCGTGAACGAAGACTCTTGACTTGGCCAACGGGTGTTCCATCGAGTTTCATCAAGCGTTGGCCAAGGTGAACTCGTCCTCCAAGAACGCGCATACCGACAATGGCTGGACCTTTGTTGCGGAAGGTGTGATTCTCAAGATAGAGGAGTTTTCCAGGATAGACCAAGTTCTCACGAGCAGCTGCATCCATGTCTTCCTTGGTCTTCTCTTTCCATTCCTCGAACTGATCGATGATGTGGTAGATGATGTCACCACCAATCCACGTAACGCTATCATCGCCTTGGTTCAGGCTTTCTTTGACTTCGTTGTTGGGTTCAACCGAGAATCCGAGGATGATTTGATTCAAGCGGCTGTTGGCTGATTCTGCCGTCATGAGGTCGCGCTTGTTGACAGGCCCAACGGTGGCTCTTCGGATAGGTACGTCGATTTTCTTCAATTCAAATGCAAGTGCTTCGAGGCCACCAATGGTATCGGCCTTGATGACGACACCTTCCTCATCCAGTTCAACGGACACTTGCGTCTCTTTCTTGGCTTCATCACGTGCTTCATCGCTTGCAAGCCGAATGGTTGAGCCTGCCAGTGCCTTTTCGAGACCTTGTGCAATGATTTTGACACCTGCAGCAGCGTGAATGGTATCCACCGATTCCCATCGATCACCAGCATCACGCATCTCGGACATGCCACGAGCCTTCTTCAGTCCCTTGATTCGAACATCAAACGGTCCATCAGCACTGACCACAGTAATCTGATCGCCTGTGTTGAGCGTACCACGATGGAGAATAACGTCGATGGTTTTGCCCATCCCAACTTCATCCTTCATTTCGAGAATGGTTCCTTCAGCAGGTCCGAGTGTATCGGTGAGACGGTCCTCAAGGAACCGTTCAGCCAATCCTACGGTAACCGTGAGCAGGTCCTGAAGGCCCTCGCCTTCTTTTGCAGACATTGGAACAAGCGGGAAGGATTTCCTGAAATCTTTGATTTGGTCGTAACGTTCCAAGTTGATTCCATGTTCGGAGACTTGACCAACAAGTTTCCAGTATCGGTCTTGGAAGAGGTCGATGACGTCCTTTCGTTGTTCTTGGAGAGATTCGATGAAGGAACGGTCACGTTCACAGATCCACCCGTGGATTCGATCGATTTTGTTTCCAGCGATAACGAACGGTGTTTTGGTTTGCTTGAGGATGTTGATTGATTCAATGGTTTGTGGTTGTAGACCTTCCATGATGTCAACAACAAGAATAGCGATATCTGCAAGAGCACCACCACGGTTTCGCAAGGATGCGAAGGAGTGGTGTCCGGGGGTATCGATAAAGAGGAGTCCTGGAGATTTGAATGGACGTCCACCCATTAGTTTTGCACAGGTTGCATTGAGAACTTGAGCGGGAACCTCGGTCGCACCAATGTGTTGGGTAATACCACCGGCTTCACGGTCCATGACGCTCGCTTGTCGGTCACTACCGAGGGAACGAACCAAATCAAGAACGCTGGTTTTACCGTGATCG
>JAYYFM010000199.1:1972-2288 GCA_036158745.1 Thermoplasmatota archaeon | reverse complement strand
CCACGCGCCATGTCGAGTGATTGGAAGTATCGTGCGCCCACAATTCTGTGCCGGTGCTTCCATCGTGAGCAGAGAAATAGATGGTATCGCCGACGAGGGTGTTCATGCGCCAGCCAGGTTTGCTGTCGCCTGCACCGCTCATGATGTCAGATACGAGCCATGAGGAATGATTGGAGGTGTCGTGCGCCCACAATTCGGTACCTGTGCTTTGATTATCTGCGGAGAAATAGAGTGTATCGCCAACGAGGAGGTTCATGTATTCTCCAGGGTCAGTAAGAATTTCACCGGTTTGAACCTCGATTTGCCAATACGATTG
>JAYYFM010000199.1:0-1962 GCA_036158745.1 Thermoplasmatota archaeon | reverse complement strand
ATCCGTAATCCCGGCAGAGTGAATGTTCCATCGTTGAAATCAGTCACTTGCCACGTCGAAGAATTTCCGTACGTTGTCAGGCCGGTGTACTCGAACGTGATGTCGGCCATGGCCTGGCCAACGAGGAGTTCGGCTCCAGCGGCGCTGGCCGTCAAGGATTGGATGCCGACGCCTGAGTCGAAATGAATACCGTTGCCACCGGTGATCGGTCCGTCGATGCGCTGACCGGGTGTCAGGTTCCACGCATCGCTCACGGTCACGGATTCTGGTTCCCACTGGAGAATCGTGTTTCGGTAACCCTGCGGACAGCTGGAAGCTGTGTTGTGCCCGCATTGGTTGGCCATGGCAAAGGTTGACCCAAAGAGAAGGGGTTGTCCGTGGAAGTAAGTCGTCTGGCCACCGGGAATGGTTTGACTCACACCCGTCTGGTTTGCTGCGTTGTAGGCGATCAACCGTCCGCCACCTGCGAAGTACACGGTGTCACCGTACACGCCGAGCAATCTGGACGAAGGACTGACATACCCGACCGCACTGGAACCAAAACTAGGCACTTGCCAGAGCGTGTCGTTGGTTGGTGAATAAAACGCCCACTCATAACTGCTTGAAGTTGGTGTCCGTTTCGCTGAAACGATCAAATCACCGTTATCGAGCATGGCAAGGCGAATGTACGTAAATCGATATTGGTTGTACGGGGATGTTCCGACACTGTCAAAGGTGGTCGAAAGATTGGTCATGTGCCAGTGGGTTGAGTTGGTGGTGCTGTACCCCCAGAGGTCGTACATGTCTGCGTTTGACGATGAGGTCATGTGGCTTCGTGCAATGAAATACATCTCTGTACCGTCGCGGATGAAAGGTGATGAAAATTCTCCGTTGAACCTCAACGCACCGTCGCAGACGTTCATGTACACCACGGAGGTGCAAAATTCGCCCAGTGCCCAAGCCGTGTCGTTGTTGGAATCGTAAATCCAGTATTCTGAACCGTTTCCTCCTGTAGCGCCGCTGCCATGATAGTAGGTAGCAGGATCCGACCCGATGAAAAGGAGTTGTCCGTTGGAGACCAAACCTCCAGCGGGGTCACCAAAAATCCCCTTGGTGGGAAGTGAAGGAACGGTGTACCACGTACCGTTTTCCGTGCTGAACACTTGTCCAATGTTCACTGGTGCTCCAAGAAGCATTTGGAAATTGAAAATCTTCGTTCCGACAATCATCAGTTGGCTGGCAGGAATACCAGTTGGAGCTGGAAGGGCCCAAGTGGTCTGATTGTCAACGTTGTAAGCAAAGAACGATGAAGACCCTCCATGGCCTGAAATTGTCGTAGTAGTAGCAATGTAGATTGTTCTACCAACAATCACAGCCGTCTTCACGAGGTTGTTGTGGGAAGAGACGAGATAGATGGTGTCGTTGGCTGGGTTGTAGGCGTGCAAATCCCCTCGTTGGTCGTTGAGGGCTTGAGAATTTGAAAACGTGGGATGGAACGTGAAGTAGGTGAGGCCGTCGACCATGCCCACGTAGCGGCCGATCATGCCAGGACAGCCACTGGAAGAGACGGTGATGGGTCGCCAAGTAGTGTGGTTGGAGGCGTTGTAGGCCATCGGGCACCCCACCCTGGTGGTGTGGGCGAGCGTCCCTTGGAAAAGAATGGCGTCTGTGCCCAGGGCGATGTATTCCGAGCCTCTGATGGGGGCGTCGCTTCCAGTAGCCCAGATGGTGTTGTTGCCGTACATCACCGACGTCGATGGCGAATGAGCGACCACGGGTTCAGCGTCATCCAACGTTTCTCCGCCATTTGTCCATGGATTGAGGTTCTCGAGATACCCGACTTGCGTCATCAGTATCATCAGTGTCACCAGTATCATCAGTATCATCAGTATCATCAGTATCATCAGTATCATCAGTATCATCAGTGTGTTCAGTATCACCAGTATCATCAGTATCATCAGTATCATCAGTATCATCAGTAAC
>JAYYFM010000198.1:0-2306 GCA_036158745.1 Thermoplasmatota archaeon | reverse complement strand
CGCCAATTCTACGTCGCATTAACACGAGTAAAGGACAGACTCATCTTTGTTGGTTCGCCAAATACTCCGTGTTCAATTGGCGAAAATTCGATGATTGCCATGAAAATTAATTCCAAAGGAAACAACATGGGAGATCTGATGATGGACGGATTCCGATACATGGGGGTACAGTCAGGAGCAGAACAGGTATGGAACCTCGATGGCGACGCACAAGGCCAACGTCTCGACGAATACGGCGAACAAGAACTGGAGTTTGACCCAATTTCTCTTTTCCATGCAAGTGGATTCATGGACGGTTCGCTTCAACAATTGCGGATGTATCATCACCCAGATTGTTTCTCAATACAGACGTCAACTTCGCAGTTGGCCAATTGGTTGACCATCGAAGAGCAACTCTCTGCATCGGTCGAGGTTGTTGAATCCGAGCAACACATTGTGCATCAATCACCTACACTTCGAATGACTGCACACGGATTGGATACTGCAAATTCGTGCCGTAGGCGATATTGGTTGTCGCATGTGAAGGGTTGGCAGAGCGAGCCATTGAACATTCGGGGATTCTCAAAACTCATCCAAGATGAGGAGGGCCAAAAGGACCGATCAAGCGGTGAAGATTTGCAGTACGAACCGATTGGATGGCCCTCTGCAACGGCGTTCGGTTCCATGTTTCACAGACTTGTTGAGATTGGATTAGCGAACCCTGCGGAAATGAAATCTGAGGAATTCAACCTGAGCCCAGTTTGGTTGAATTCACAGTCAAATCAGCTTCTTTCGAGCAAAGAAATCGATGACGCAACACACTCACAGTCTGAATGGCATCGTCTATTAACTGAAGAACAACACCAGACGAGGTCAAGGATCATACAGTTGGCAACGTTGCTTACAAAAGGTTCACTTGGACGAATGGCCGAAGGACAAGAAGTCAATGGCTGCGAAATTGAAGGTTTGCGTACGGAAGCATCCTTCTTTTTCGATCATGAAGTCAATCTGGAAGGCGTCGTTCGTTCCCCGCTCACACAATTGCAACAGCCATATGTCACGCTCATCGATTCAGTAAAGATACTCTTTGAAGGTCAGGCAGATCTGGCTCTAGCAGGTATGGATGGGGAGCAGCCTTGGTTGCAGGTCGTAGATCTGAAGACGTCTGGAGCCCGTGAGGAACAATTGGAAGACCATCCTCTGTACGACTCTCTTGATGAACCATTTTCGTTTGAGCCGCAAAACGATGCTGAATTCGAAATGCTTCGAAATCACCGTCTTCAACTCACATTGTATTCGTTGGTGTTTCGCCGTCAAGAGGAACAAAAGCCATCTGAAAAGCGTAGAGAAATACGACCTCCTGCTCTGTTGATCGCTACCACTGGACGCTTTGTTCAGATGCCCCATGCAATGTTCGCAGAAGCCGAGAAGGAATTGCTCAATCTCTTCGATTGGATGGCACATTTGGTTGCCAATCCAAATGGGACTGAAGAGCCAAAACGGCTTCCGTTGGAATTCATCGACACGTGCAAAAAATGTCCGTTCTTCAAAGGGGACGTTCGACTATGCGGTCCACAAGGGATGGACTTGGGCATCAATGCTGACTCTTCTTCCCAAGAATAGCCAATGTACCGGGTTTGTCTGACGAGGCATTGGCTCTCCATGCATGGACTTCAGTAAATCCGACATCCTTCCACATCTGAATCCATTCTGCTTCGGAAAATGTGGACATGTGTACATCAAGAGCTTCTGGCCAGCCAAGGCTTTCCTCGTGTTCTGCATAATGGTCAATGCCGATGACTGCCCACCCGTTGTCGGACAACCAATCATCGTGAATCGACTGAAGCATTTGTTTCGGGTCGTGAAGATAGTAGATGAATTCCATTGAATGGATGAGATCGTATTGTTGAGGAGGTTTTGTTTGTGGAAACAGTGCAAGGTGATATCCGTTGGTTGAGTCAGTAGCCTTTGCTTTCTCTATCATATGTTCTGCACCATCAAACCCATCCGCTGTCTGACACTGTTCGTGTTGAGCAGCCAAGCGGACGACCCAACCGTTCCCGCATCCCAAATCTGCAAACGAGAACGAATCACCGTTTGATAGTACACGTTCGAGGGCAGCATCCAGCATTTCTCTAACTGAAGGTCCATGGCCGCGTTCCATACCCTCGTCTTTGCCTCGATGTGCCCAATCGTTGAAGACGTCCGTTGCTTGCTTCATGGGTCTGCGAGTCAATACGTCCAAAAAAGGCATCGAAAGCAACATCATCCTCATTCACATCGATTGGCGTATGGGGTCAGAATCCATCAATGACGTTTTGTATCCA
>JAYYFM010000197.1:0-2312 GCA_036158745.1 Thermoplasmatota archaeon | reverse complement strand
TTGTCACGCCTCATCTTGCTGGTTGACTCGTGTTTGAAAAATATCTCGTTGCTCATTCGCTGTACTCGGACCAATCTTCTGCACCTGCTTCTCGGTACCACCATGTGCCAACTTCATCCTCATACCATTCGGTACCATATTCGTCAACAGAGATTCCATCGTCTTCTTCCGTCTCTTCTGTTGGTTCCTCTTCTTCAACTTCTGGCTCCTCTTCAAGCGATTCTGTATTGGAGGCTGTAACTTCTGAAATCAATGAATCGCCTGGGCGTTCAATGATCTCAGGTTCAGCGGAAATGGTCTTGTCCTCGAACTCATCCAATGGTTTACCTTCAGGAATTTCGGCTGGTTCATCTTCCTCTTCTTCAACAAACTCATCCTGCTCTTCATAGAATGCCTCATCTTCAAAGTCAGCTGAAGCCTTGCGATAAAGGACAAATCCAACTGCAGCAAGAACAAGAACACCCGCTCCAATTCCACCAATGAGAACGGCATTGGAAGAACTCTTTTCTTCTCCATCTGGGTTTGTTTGGACCTCAACGAAGAGATCGGCAGTCCACGTGACGACATCATTCTCAACAACTGACTCTAGGTTCGTATAGTCCGGAGACTTCGTTAGAACTTGAATCGTGAACTGATTTTCAACTCCTGCATCGTTTTGTCGAGCCCAGAGCGGATCCTCGTATTTTGGAACAAAGGATACTGTCTCAGTTCCATTTGCAGCAACGCTGACCATACCTGGCTTCTTGAACAGGGATGGTAATTCAGTAACAGAGATCTCAACCTCAACAGCAAATGGGTTTAGGTTTTCAACCAGACAATCGATTGGATCATCGGCTGCTTGCTTGTTCGTTAGGATGGTTGCACTTTCACAGGCAATGGAGACGGGTTGGATGGATGATGGGGCCCATTCAGTTACCGTTTCGTCTGTTTCGTTCTCTTGGACTGGAACGATGTATTCGTTCAAGGAAACTGAAAACGAGGTTGTTCCAAACATGAGGCGGCCCCCGGTATCGACGGTGAAATCGATACGAGAGATGTTTGCAAAGGATGAAACAATACGGACCTTTCCGGTTGAAATTGTTTCAGAACCACTCAATGTAGCGTTTTCTGATGCACCATCAAACGCACCCCAGAGAATTGTTGTGCCCTCAAGCGAGGCTTGGTGGGCTGCATTGACGGAGTCGGTAGCAGTTAGAGTGATGTTGATGTCGATTGCATCATTTGCATCCATATCGACAGGAGTCAGAGGTCCAGCAAGCTCGACCGTTATGGCTGTCCCCATCGATGTAGATGCGGTAGCAGAGGTATACGGTTGTGTATCAACGACCTCGATAGCTTGCATTGAAACGTCGATGCTCACAACACCATCTGAGGTTGCTGAATAATCAAGCAAGGATTGCGGGATGCTGCCATCATGAAGATCTTCAACGTCAATCGCAACCCATTGCCCATCGCTGTCGCTTTGTCCATTCAACGTGAGTGAATCGGAACCGTAGGTCATGACCATCTCAAGTTCTGCGTTTTCGATTGCCACTTCTTGTTGCATGTCGTCAAGATAGTACGCATACAAACTTACCAACAAAGGGCTGTTTGATTCGAGGACGTTATCGCTCACTCCGTCTGGCCCAGAGGATACAGTGAGTTCCAGTTGGCTGTTGATGTAGGTGTTGTTGAACGAGGTCGTTGGTCCGGCAACTGGGAGGGGTAACGTTGCATTATCGTAACTATCAATCGCTGCGATGGCGACCCAGTACTGCTGGCCGTCTTGAATTGCCATGGATGCGGTTGATCCGGATGCATCAACGTATTGACTTGTGGAGGAAATCTCGGCCTCGGTGACTGAGGACGCGACGGTTGCTGCTGCTTGATAGGTGACACCATCGATAACATAGCCTTTCGCTGCCGTCAACTCATTGTTGAGGTCCGTGGCATCCAAATCCGAATCTGCTACATAGACCCTGTATTCCACAACGTTGGAATCCGTGCTCGCATCCCACGTTACTTTCATCGGGGCAGAAGCAATTTCCATATCGAGATCGAACAGTTGGACGTTTGTCACTGCTGCAGGGGCAGGCGGATTTGGAATGGTGACTTCCAATGCCTGGGATAGGTTACTTACAACTCCAAACGGATGAATGGACCGAACGATGTAACCGTACGTCGAACCAACATCTACGTTCGAATCTGTGAACGTGTTCTGACCTGCAACAACTTCGTAAGGTGAAGTGTAATCATAACCAGCCGTTGGTGACATTCTAAACACTTGGAACTCTTGAACATCGGTTCCAAACTCTGAAAGCGCCTGCCATTCA
>JAYYFM010000196.1:0-2351 GCA_036158745.1 Thermoplasmatota archaeon | reverse complement strand
TTCATTTAATGATAGAAATTTGTCTAATCTATTTACTCTTCCACCCTCTTGATCAATCAAAATTGGATATTTTCTATCTTTAATGATGAATCCCCTGTTGCGCAAGGTCTTCGATTGTTGCGAAACAAGTTGTGGAGAGAACTTGAAGCTGATGGCATCAAATCCATTGAAGCGAAAGGGCAAGAATTCAATCCAGCAACGATGGAAGCCATCACCACATTGCCAGCATCTGATCAATTCCCTGCAGGCCAAGTCATCGACGTTCTCGAACCCGGTTACATGTACAAAGAACGTGTTCTAAGAGCAGCTCGTGTTGTCGTTGCAACCGAGTGATCAACCAGCATGCGGACTTGTGTTGATTTGCGAAAAGCGATACAACCCATCTTGTTCAATGAGCCATTCGATGACAGATGCAGGAACACTCGGGGCCAGAACCATCCTTGTGGCTTCGTCATCGTAGACCGTTGAGAGCATCATACACGTCTGACGAATACGCCAACCCTCGAATTGTTGACGCTCATGGAGGTCGACCCAACTGACATCAAAATCTGATTTTTCATAGAGGGTTCTTGTACCCTCATCAGATGTTACGAGTGTTCCCACGCCGTGGTGATTGGATGCATGCTCGACCCAGTTTGGCGGGTCATTGATATCTTCAATTCCAACGATATCGACCTTATCCTTGTGCCCACGTTCATCAATCCATTTCTGAATCATATCCTTTCGTTCTTCGAATGAAAACGGGTTGTCCACCGTCCATTCGTCTTGTGCAGAACCGACTGCAACAGTGACCTTCTCGAAACGAGCGAGTGCTTGTTCGACGAGATACGCATGACCATTGTGAAACGGTTGGAACCGCCCCAATACGATTCCTTTGCCCATGCTTCACGCAAAGTAGGATGCAACATCAACGTTTGGAAGTGCATGCCCCATCTCATTGAAACAAGCAATCATTCGATTGCACCCTTCAATCATCTCTTCGATAGTGGTCGTACCCATACTTCCAACCCGGAACATCTTGCCTTTGAGGTGATCTTGGGCCCCGATGACTTGCGTGTCATACTCATCCTTGAGTTTGCTTCGCCAAGAATCGTTCATTCCCTCAGGATACATGATGGCGGTTACGGTGTCGCTCTGCTGTCCTGCATCAGCAAGCAACATGAAGCCAAGGTCTGAAAACAATCTGCGTACGCCATCAGCCAGTGTTTTGCATCGATTCCAGCGATTCTCGAGTCCTTCGTCTTCAAGTTCACGAAGCGAGGCTGCCCAACCCATTGCGAGGTTGATAGCAGGTGTCCAAGGCGTTTGATCGTCGTTTCCTTTCTTGAGTGCTGATACCATGTCGAGATAGTACACAGGATTGGAATCTCCTTGCTGGCGAATGGTATGGACACGCTCAATGAAATGGTCATTGATGGCTACAGCTGCGATTCCACTTGGACCAGCCGTGCACTTTTGTGCACCCATGACCACTGCCTCAGCGTTCCATTTCGCAGGATGCACTGGAAGTCCTCCCACGGAGGTGATGCCGTCGAGAATGAACGCTACCCCGTGTTCTTGGCAAAGTTGAGCGAGTGCTTCAGCATCTTGTGTGATTCCTGAACTTGTTTCGTTGTGACAAATGAGGAGCGCTTCAAAGGTTCCACGTCCGAGTTGTTCCTCGAGTTCCATAATGTCGAAACTACGGCCCCACTCGTAGGCAATGTGCTTGACTTGGCAGTATTGTTTGCAAATGTCTGCAACACGTTCACCAAACTTGCCGTTGGTCGGAACGAGCACACGATCGTTTGGCCTGAACCTGTTGGCAATCACCATCTCCATGGCGGCTGTTCCGCTTCCAGATACGGCAAGGACCTTGTAACCATCTTCACCAGACCATGACTCAGTTCCACGTTCACGGGATGATGGCGTGAGGTTGAAGGCGGTTCGCAACCCAACGTTGAGATCGGCCATCACGTCTCGAAATTCTGTTCCTCGTGCCGTCATAACCGGTGTTGCCATGGCTTGCAAACATGCATCACTCATTCGAACGGGACCGGGGACGAGAAAGCAATCGCCTTCGTGCGCCATGTGCCTACGGTAACGCGCACGGTTTTTGAATAAGAACACTGGACTTTCCTCGAATCCATCGTTTGCATGGATGCTATGTGCTAAAGACATGAAGGTTTTGGAGCAGCCATGATGCGAGTGGGTCTTGCGATGTTGCAAGGTGCACGACATGAGCACGAAGAGGCGATTCTCTCCATTGCCAAAGACTTGCAACATGATGTTGAAGTGGTTCAATTACGCAAAGGCGATCAACTTGATGCATCGATTCATGGCCTGATTTTACCAGGTGGTGAATCGACAAC
>JAYYFM010000195.1:0-2392 GCA_036158745.1 Thermoplasmatota archaeon | reverse complement strand
ACCACCATAGTTTGTGTTCAATGCAGAGGAAATGGTGTGCGTATCCGGAGCTGCTGGTAACAGTCCTGTATTGGAGAAGATGGAACCGCTTGAGAGGTTGACGGTGTGATTGCCTGCACCATCATCGTAGCCTTGATCGTCTGGAACTCGGTATGTGTTGACTTGCGACCACTCACCTTGACGGTAATATTTCTCTTGGATGATTTCTTGGAAGGAAAGCACACGCCAATAAACCCAACTATCTGCTGAAGTAAGGTTTGCGAGAGTGATTGTGGAGTTTGTTGGATCCCAAGTGACATTTCCATCGGTGTATCCAAGAGCTGTGGCAACGGTTCCGCAATTGAGGTCGTAAATCATCCGAGCATCTGAAGCGAAGCAGATGTAGAACCCAGTTTCATTGTTTGATGGAGGCGTCCATGACAGGTTCACATGGTCGGCGCCAGACGGTCTTGGGGAAGAGTAGTTCCAAACGGTTGTTGCATCAACTGGCAGAAGACCACTTGGGCTAGCATCAACGTATGCATTGGTCATCCGGTACGTGATGTTCAGTGAAGGACGTAGCGCAGTACTCGCTTCATTGCTTGAGTAGAAGTCCAGTCGGCCGTCAACATTGCTGTTGTTTTCCTCGGCTTGAATAAGGAAGTCAAGCGTTGTCAAACCACTCGCAACTGCTTGTTGAAGGATTTGTGTAATGTCCCCACGGTGTGTTTCATTCGATGAGTCGATCAAGCTGGCTCCGCCCTGTGGGATATCCGTGTCGGATGAATGGTATGCACCAGGTGAATTCCACTGCGTTGAATTGGTCGCATTGTTCCAGTTCGCATCACCATCAAAGGCGGTGTTAAGTACAGACCCACTCCACCACACTTCGCCGTAACTACTCGACTTCGCATTCAACGTGAAGAAGGCACTCATGATTTCGTAGGTTCCGTTGATTGGCAACTTTGTCAAATCAACTGAAACGATGGTGGATGAACGTTGAGATGTACCGGAACTGTATCCTGAGCGACCGACACTGAAGGTGTCGGAATTGTAGAGATTTGCATTTGCTGCTGCAGAATCGAGTGTTGTATCCGTCACGAATCCTGATGGTTCATTGAGACCTGGCAAGAATCCCCCTTCGGAGACGTTGATGTAACCCCACGTACTGTTGATTTCGTTTCCAATATCGTGTGGAATATGGAAGACGGAGCTGGTCGACCGTGGACCAAGCATCTCATCGTTGACGGGTTGAACAAACCAACGGATGCTTTGGTTGGTTGCGAGGTCACTCGATGGTTGGAATGAAAGGTTCTGCAAGTCGAACATGGCTGTATCGATTCGAGAATCGTAGGTTGAAAATCCTTCCATGATATCGCCCTCATCGTTCTGAATGAAAACCTTCCAATCGTCGATGTTGGCAGCGTTGGAGTGTGTCCAGGTCATGACTGGACGAGTCGATGGTTCTGGGACGTGTGTACTCAAATCCCAAGCCATGTCACCATCGATTGGAAGCGCATTGCTTGCAGCAACGGTTGGAATCGATGCAGTACCATCGGTCCACGTTAAATTGAGCCAAGGCCGTTGGTTGGATGCTCCTTCCGTACTCGTAAAGGTAATCAAAGCATCAGACGCATCACTGGTCATCAGAGCGATGGAAAGGTAGGAGTCACCGTTGGCGAGTGCAGCTTGCACAAGCTCGGTGACATCCCAATCCATCCAATCTGCCGATGCGGATGCACTGAGGTCGCTTAGTGAACCGACGTCGGTTCCAATGCCTCGGGCTCCGTCAGCGGACCAGTTGTTGGTACCGTCATAGGTCGAATTGTTGAGGGCAGTGGTCCATGTTTGAAGGACAGGGCGAACTGCGACTTGCGCGTTTGTATCCGATCCTGATTGGGCCCACATAGTAAGTTCAGCGTTGGTCACACGAGCGTTGCTTGGTGTTGGCAGTTGATTCAATGGAATCTTAAGAAGAGCAGAGGCATGATGTCCGCTTCCCAATTCACCGACCTTGAGTGAACTTGAGGTTGAGTGATTTAGTTGACCTTCGATACCGTCTTCTGCAAGCCAAGTATCGATGAAGTGTGGAAGTTGCAACTCAGGCATGGCTTCGTGATGACGAATCTCAACCGCTGCACTGGTCGAGGAAAGATTCCACGTTACCAATGAAGGGAGATTGAAGTGGAAGGTTTCGGACCAATTTCCAAGTTGGTTGGTCGAAGAAATGGCACGGACGCGCCAGTACCACGTCTTCCCATCATTGAGATCCGATGTTGGGGTAAACGAATTGTTGGTAAGGTCGAAACCTGAGTTTGACCATGACGTCTCGATGCTCATGTCACTGCTATCGAAGGTGTTGACTGTATCCATTTGCACAGCGTAACCACTGACTCCGATACTAGAAGAGTGT
>JAYYFM010000194.1:0-2395 GCA_036158745.1 Thermoplasmatota archaeon | reverse complement strand
TGTCCCAGTCGATATCTTTGGCCATGAACCTCAACCCGTGATTCTCGCTAAGGAGATTCGGCTTTCAATTCTTGCTCATCGATTTTTTGCGAATTCGGCGATTATGTTATGTTCTGAAAGCAATTAGAGATGGCCATGAGAACCGCACTTGCAATGGTCCTTCTCCTGCTCCTTACTGGACTGGTTCAACACCCTCAACCGACTGAACTTGATGATGAAATCACCGTTTATTCAACAGATAGCTTCGACCCTGTTGCCGATATGACGCTTGGTGCAAACCAAGCCATTGCTTCCAACATTGCCCTTACTGGTACGAAAAATGTTGCAGGACAGGATTGGGATGTGTATCGCTTCACACTCGATTCAACTGGCCAATTGAACGTCGAATTCGATGCAAGCAACTCCAGCGATCCTGATGCAACAACAGGAAACGGCATTGACACCTATCAGTGGAATATTTTCTTTGATGCACCCTATGGTGATGACCAGTTCAATCTTGAAGGGCACACGTTCTCTGAGCCAGCATCGAGCAACGGCTTGTTCACATATTCGTTTCAGAACGTCACCGTAAGTGAGGATGGACAGACGGAAAATCAGATTCGCTTGGAACTTCGCGTTTACGATGCAGTTGGCAAGGTCTCCGAGAAGTTCAGGATGTACTTCGTCGTTGCTGATGCAGGAAGCGTCGATCAAGAGCCAGTCTTCCAATTTGACACATCCAAGAACATGACGTCAATCGATTCGGATGTGTTCTACATCAATGGTTCACTTGTTTCAGGTTCTGAGACTGGGGAAGTGTTTGTTGAAGGTGCTTTTTCCATGGATGACTTTGATAAGAATCCTATCGAGAAGTACAACCTCGTCATCGAAGGACTCTTTGTCCGCTCAGATGCATTGGAGGATTCGGACACGTTTTCATTGACCCTTTCCATTGATGGATTCTACACGAACCTCTCAGAAACCCTACATGTCTATGTCAAAACATACGAGTGGAGGTCTTCAGAAGAGCGTTGGGTGAACCATCATTGGTTTGAGATTACCCTCATGGCTTGTCAAGGCCTTGTTGCACCACAAGATGCTATCAGTGCTGGTGGCGAATTCGTTCTCGACGAAGATGGTGATTGTCAATGGGATGGAGTATGGACATACAATCCTACGACTGGTCAATGGGAAGCTCCAGAGGTGCCGATCGAAATTGACTACAATTCAACCCTTTCAATCACTGAGGTCGGACCGTTCAAGTACAGCGTTGATACCTACGATATCGACGGTGTCGCATACCCAGTTCTCTACCTTGAGGAATCATTCCACGTTGATGCGCTCTTGACGGAAGCGAACGGACAAGCAGTTGGTGGAAAATGTCTGAACCTGTATCTCGATCCAGACGAGAACACAACTCCATTCTCTACGGCTCAAACAGACGATGTCGACGGAACGGTTGAATGGTTTAGTGGTGATCCGCTGCAAAATCCAACGCTCCATGGTGTTCAAGCAACTGATGACAAGTTGGAAGGTCTTCGAACGCTCAAGATTGCCTATGAACCAGAGATCAACGTTCCAGGCGGATGCGATGAGGACGTTGAGAACGTTCTGAACGGTTCCGAGGTCGAAGTCCAGGTGCTTGTCCGTTCTCGTGTTGCATTGCTCGTCATGACGGGTTGGAATTACGGCGGAGAAGCCGGTATTCCAGAAGGTCACCTTGTCGTTGGGGAAGTTGCGCTCATGCGTGACCGCCTTGACCCCCCTATCGAGAATGAGGAGATTCAGTTCATCCTACAGTACCGCAACGAAACCGGTGCTTGGGTCACATCGACGACAACACCCACGACGACCCTCACAAACGAGCAGGGAATTGCTCGGTTCGAATGGTTGTTCGATGGACAGTCGTGCGATGGTGTTGAATGCACTGGAGAATGGCGAGTCACTGCAACCTATCTAGGAAGTCAAAACTTCCAAGAATCTCGATACAACATCACGTTTGCTGTTGACTACAAGGCTGCTGACGAACTTGAGGATACGCCTCCTGTGGAAGAGAATCTACCCGTGGACGAAATCATCGATGAATCCGTACCAGGATTCGAAGTATGGCTCCTCATTCTCGCCATGCTGTTTGCTGTTTCATTCCGAAGAAAACTCAACGTTTGATTGAACTGGCCAAAGGCTCGGTTTCAAGACGGTTGAGCCCGAGGCGTTGCCATGGAGGCATGGTCAGGCCGCTTTGGTGTCGTCAGTGGACGGTATCATTCGCATGGTGATGAGGATGCTCCACAGACGACGATCGAGTTGTTTGGTCGTTGCGAAGATGGTGCATCCATCTGTGTTCTTGTCTCTGGATTGCGACCGACCTTTGAGATTGCAAGTGTCGGTAAGCGCAGCAAAGACCAACCTGTGACCG
>JAYYFM010000193.1:0-2478 GCA_036158745.1 Thermoplasmatota archaeon | reverse complement strand
GGCCTTTGCTTGGGGCGAGTTGCAATCGAAGTTTGAGTTGCTCAAGTTGTTGACGTGCATCGTTGAATTGGCGAAGAGAACCCTGCATCATTCGATCCTCACAATCCATGAGATAGGCCAAATGATCGTCCACCAATGGAATGCAACATTCCACGGCATGACTTGGTGTTGAGGCACGTACATCAGCGACAAGGTCGCTGACGAGGATGTCCGATTCATGCCCAACTGCAGAGATCACCGGTATGGGCATGGCAGCAATGGCACGGGCCACAGGCTCGAAGTTGAAGGCCCACAGGTCCTCTGGAGAACCGCCGCCGCGACCAACAATCACAACGTCGCATGGAGGGACTAAGATGGCATCAGCGATGCTGTCTCGGCTGAGGTCTCGTGCAACGGCAAGGCCTCGAACAATTTCCTCAGTAGCACGGTCACCTTGCACAGTGACGCCTACCACAGTCGTTCGGATTCCAGGCCATCTTGATTGCGACAGTTGCAACATATCCGCCAATGCTGCAGAACCTTTTCCTGTCACAATCACGAGATGTTTTGGGAACGATGGGAGTGATTTGCGTGGTCGATCAAGAATACCCTCTTGACGGAGTTGAAGCAGAAGTTTCTGCTTCTGTTGTTCCAGAGCTCCAATCTTCTGGATGAGCTCGATACGTTCGACAACAATCTGCAATTGCCCTCGAGCTGGATAGAGATCAACACTCCCAATGACGAGAACCTCCTGCCCGTCTTTGATTCCATCAGGGATTCGACAGCGTCCTTTCCAAATGACTGCACTAATTTGACCATCATCGTCTCGTAGACTAAAGTAGGTGTGTCCAGAAGGATACGGTTTCCATTGACTGATTTCGCCCTTAAGCAAACAATGCTGATTGCGGTCATCAGAGCGTAGTCTTGCGCGTAATGCTTGGACAAACTTGCCAACGGGGGTTGGTTCAATTTCGTCCATGTTCTCTCTTGATGTCCAAGGTTCTTGAACTCAACTCAAGGGTCGTTCATGCGTCGGTGAAAGGCTTGACGCTTCTCAACTTCTTCGAATTTCTTCTTGAGTTTTCGAACCAGAAATCGGCCTGCGATGTACAATGCGATCGAATTGATGACAAGAAGGACCCATTCGATACCTCCCCATTCCTCAAACATCCATTCACCTCAGAGCGGGGGCCTCACATCGATGTCAACGTCTCCTGATGGACAACCAATGCATCCGAGACGCGCTTGATCCTCAACCATGTCCTCATCAAGACCTGGTGGAAGTTCCTCAGGGAGTGGAACATCGCCTTTGAGGAGCGTAATCATACAGGTACCACAGGTTCCTGATGTGCAGTTTGTCGGTATCACAACACCTGCTGTCTCAGCCAATTCAGCAAGTGGTACATCTGGCTCAACAACGGCTTGACCGAGGAGTTGAACGCCACGGAAAAATCGAACCACGGCAGGCTGAGTGATGGTTCCACCTCAACGGCCTGGCTTGTTACGGGTCCAACGTCCCGTTTGCTTGTTGAAGAACAACCCCGCTTTCTTCATCCACTTGTTGAACTTGGTTGCACCAGCACCGGTGCGGAGAATGAAGTCTTCTCGGTCTTCTTGTGCTTGGATGTAGCCCTTAACCGCAAGGGTTTGGTCAATCCAATCGTTGATGTCCATCAGACCGCCACTGAGGCCAGTGGATTCGATTTCAGCACTGATGAGATCGGCTGTTGCTCCAGTTGCTTCGAGATCCTTACGGAGTTGCTCGTTCACATCGGCAAAGCCCATGTTCGCTGGCTTCGGAGGAACAGGATTTCGTGGAGGTTTGTCGATATCGATTGTAATTCGAGAACCGTTTTCGAGGCGGGTGTTGACCATATCGCTGAGTGAGGGCGTGAAACTGGTTTCACATTCCCAGCAGATAAGAGCGAAGTCTTCGCTTCGGTCCATGTCTCGAGATTGACGAGGATCCATCTCATCCCCACATTCTGGGCAAGCGTGGAAAATCAAGGCAGGAACGTGCTTGCGACGGAAGTCGACAATGTCTTGCGGCGTACCTTCGAGCTCGAGCATTTCGTGGTCACGAGCGGCTTCTAAGCCACGGGTTTCGAGTTGATCTCGAATCTTGACCTTCTGGTCGTCTTTGCCTTCATCATCAAGGCTGTTCTCGAGTTTAACAATGAGCTCTACGGTTTTCCCAAGTCGGTTCATGATGAGTTTCTTGTCTTTGAATGCAGTGACCTTGGCGAGTTTGATTCGCTCTTTCTGCTCCGCAAGTTCGCTGAGAACGTCCTTCTGCTTGCGCTTGAAACGCATCTCTTCGATACGGCTTTCTTGCTTGCGATCAGGTGCGAGAACCTTGGCCAAGAATCGTTCTTTACCGTGGCTTTGTGGTCCTTCTGCGATAATGCTGATGACACCTTCAGCAATGTCTTGCTTGAGGCCATAATTTTCGACGAGCTTTTCAGCATCGATCTTTTTCAAATCGCCAATTTTCAAACC